>JBCDDI010000043.1:0-13024 GCA_039180365.1 Pseudomonadota bacterium | reverse complement strand
GTCGGCTTCTGGCGCGATGCTTATGCGGAGTATCTTTCCGTTCGGGGGCGGGAAGGTAGCGTCGCTCTTCTGCGGCCCCTCAC
Source organism: Pseudomonadota bacterium (assembly GCA_039180365.1). Taxonomy (GTDB): domain Bacteria; phylum Pseudomonadota; class Gammaproteobacteria; order Pseudomonadales; family Azotimanducaceae; genus SZUA-309. Next base: position 12,941 of record JBCDDI010000043.1, on the reverse strand, counting down.
GAGCGCCCTGCGCACCATCTTCCTGCTCTTCGGAACACTTGTCTGGCTGGACAACCTCGGCTACCAGATCACCGCGTTGCTCACCGGCCTCGGCATTGGTGGTATCGCCGTCGCCCTCGTTCTGCAGAAGCCGCTGGAAGATGTCCTTGGCGCGATCACTCTCTATACACAGCAGCCAATCAAGCTCGGCGATTTCGGCCGTTTCGGTGATCGCACGGGAACGGTGGAAGAAATCAGCCTCCGGACAACGCGAATCCGAACGCTGGACAATACGGTGATAGCGGTGCCGAACGCGCATCTCGCGGCGGAACCGATAGAAAACTACAGCGCCCGGCGCAAGATCCTCTACAAGCCCGTGCTGCGCCTGCGCAACGACACGACCTCTGCCCAGGTGGAAGCGCTGGCTGACCGGATTCGGGCGCTGCTGGCAGACCATGACCATGTCCTCGAGGACGCCGCCCGCGTACGCTTCACGACCATTGGCGACGAGGCCATTGAAGTTGCCGTGTTTGCCTACCTGGATACGACGGACTGGCCAACTTTCCTCGAAATTGCGGAAGCATTGAATCTTGAGATTCTCCGGCATCTCGAGGCGCTCGAGATTCGCATGGTGCTGCCCCTCGAGAGCGCCATGCAGTCGCTGAAGAACGCCTGAAGCCGAACCGCTGGACGAACGCCTCAGTCGGTGCCGACGCGTTTCTCGACACCGCGCGTGAGCGCGTAGAACAGTCCGCCCACGGCGATGATGCCGAGGCCAATCAGCCCCTCCACAGGATGACTGAGCAGAATGAACGCCAGCGTCCAGCCCGTGAGGGAGAGAAAGATCAGCGGCGGCAGGGGATAAAACGGCAGCCGGTAGGGGCGCTCGAGGTCCGGCCGCCGGCGCTTCAACACAAAAATGCCCAGCACCGTGAAAAACGTGTTCACCCCCAGGGTGAAGCCGGTAAAGAGCAGAATGAACTCGAAGGAGGCGGTGACGATGAAAACAGCCGTCAGCAGGGCCTGAAAGCAGATCGCCACCGTCGGTACACCGTGGCTGTTTTTCCTGGCCAGCACGCGAAACGGTCGGAAGTCTTCCCCGATCACCTGCAGAACCCTGGGCCCGGCCATGACCATGGCACTCACCGTTGAGATCAGGAGTGCCGCCAGAACGACGCCCATGATGGCCGCCCCCGTGCCGCCGTAGGCGAAGCGCGCGGCGACGTAGCCGATTTCCAGTTCGCCACGCATGGCGTCCATGGGTGCAACATGCAGAAAGGTGAAGTTGAGGAGCACATAGAGCACGGTCACCGTCAGCGTGCCGACGATCAGGACTCGGGAAAGATTCCGCTCTGGCGCCTCAAGCTCGCTGATCATATAGGTGGCGGCGTTCCAACCGGTGTAGGCGTAGTTCACGTAGATCAGGGATACGGCAAAGGCGCCGGAGAAGAGCAGGGCGCCGTCTCCGCTCGATGGCAGAAAGGCGACGTCCTGCTGCGGTGTTTCCACCAGGGCCCAGGCGCTCAGACAGAAGGTGAGGATCAGCAGCAGCTTCAGCAGCGTAAACGCACGCTGCACGCCGCCGCTCGAACGGTGGGTGCTGGCATGGGCGGCCGTGAGCGCCAATACCAGCCCAAGGGCCAGTAAAGTTGGCGACAGGCTTGGGAAAACGGCAGCGAGGTAGGTGCCGAAGGTAATCGCGGCGAGGGCCGTGGGTGCTGCGAAACCGATGGTGGCTGATACCCAGCCGGAGATGAAACCAGCCGCCGGATGGTAGATCTCCGAGAGAAAGTTGTACTCGCCCCCCGAGCGGGGCAGGGCCGCTCCGAGCTCGGCGTAGGTCAGCGCGCCGCAGAGCGCCGTGATCCCGCCGACAACCCAGAGCATGAGCAGCACAAAACCGGAACCGATCGTTTCGAGCTGAAATCCCAGTGAGGTGAAGACACCGGTGCCGATCATGTTGGCCACCACCACGGCCATGGCCGTGCGGGCGCTGAAGCGCGATTCAGTCACTGGTTCTTCTGTCTGTTAACTCGTCGGTGTGCGCACAGGGCTGGAGCGTCGTCGATGGTTGGGAGCCAGGGGCGCGTTCAGCGGCGATCGAGACGGAACAGCTGGCCTTCCTCAACCCAGTTGTTGTCGTCGTCGACGTCGTACTTGCTGACGTACTGTTGGCCGATGCGCAGTTTCTCCGTCGGGTCCAGTACCCGATAGGCTTCAAGGGCGTAAACCCTATCCTGGATGCGCAGCCGCACGTCCGGATTGTTTTCGATGTGGCGCGTCCAGCGCGTGGGTCCGTCACCGGTGGCCACATAGACGTCCGCGCCGTCAGCAATCATCCAGATGTTGATGGAGTAGGGATCGTCCGGTCGCGTTTCGAGCTGCACGATGTCTTCGTCGGCGAATTCATCCCAGTCTGCGGGCGGGTCCGTTTCCTCTCCGGCGAGCTCGCCGCCGGCCATGACGATGAAGGGCTCCGCGCAACCACCGAGAAAAAGCAGGCTTGTCAGCAGCACACCCAGCGAGGATCGGGCTGTCAGCGCGACCATGATGGAGTGCCCTCTAAGGTGGTCACTGCGGTGATCACGGAAAGTGCGACAGGAACTGTGGACCGGCCAGAAGATGGCTGGTAGCGGTGTGAAGTGTCCCAGATAACTGCGTTCTCAACGGCGCGTTTTCCGGCCACACATTAGCGCCAATCGCCGGGAGTGTGCAATCCTGCACCGACCCGGTGCTTCAGCCGGAGGTCTCGGTTTTTGCGGCCTCGGAGGCCGGGCCGGCATCAGCGACCGGCCGTTCGAAGACCCGCACGTGGGTGGCCGCCTTGGAACCTTTCGGATTGATCTTCACTTTCACCACCAGAGCGCCGGACTCGTCGAGCTGATAGCTTTTGGTGACCGTGCGCGTATTGGTCGTGTATTTCTGGGTGAGCTTGTTGCGATTGTTCCAGCTCGTCTTCCGGCCCTGATCGTTGCCGGGTTTCATGGTTTCCTCGCCGGAGCCGGCGTAGAGGAAGTGGACGTTCGTCTCGTCCATGGACACGGTAATGGCGTCACAGCGCAGCACACGCGGATCTCGTGCACTGCCACCGCCGCCGGCATTGCCGCCGCCGCCGGGAAGGGGAATGCCGACACCGCCGACAGAAATTGTGCCGCCGCCGAATCCGCCGCCGCCGCCACCGCCGGAACTGACCTCCGGCTGCAGTTCGTGGGTCCGCTCACTGTTCAGGACCCAGTCGCCAAGGAGCCACGCCGGCGGATCATTTTTTGCGGCCTCAGCCGGGGGGCTCTGCAGCCCGAGAGCGACGCCAAGGACGACGGTGGTCATCAGCAGCGGCAGGGTGGCCCAGCCGACTTGGCCTGGTTTGATCACAGCGTATCCACGAGGTTTCTCAATTGCTCACAGACTTTGACCCGCTCGGCGGTGTTTTGTCCCATAAGACCGACGTTCAGGGCATTAACCCCGGACTCTTTCAGAGCCTGGAGCCGGTCGCGGACAAAACCCTCTTCGCCGATGAGGGAGTTTTCTGTCAGGTAGTCATCGGGGATGGCGGCCTCGGCCCCTTTCTTATCGCCGGCCAAGTAAAGGTCCTGAATTTCCCGGGCCTCGTCGCCGTAGCCGGACTTGGTGAAGATCTGGTTGTAGAAATTCTTCTGCCGGGCACCCATACCACCCACGTACAGGGCAATCTGCGGGCGGCTCAGATTGCGGAGATGCTCAAGACCCGAACCGATGGCAACAGCGCCACCGGCATAGATTTCCAGCGGCGGCCGGGCCGGATCGCGCTTCGCAAAGCCGGCTTTGAGGGCATCACCCCAGACAGCGTCTGCAGCCCGGGCCGTGTAGAAAGCCGGCAGCCAGGCATCGGCGAGTTCAGCCGTCATGGCAACGCTCTTTTCGCCGAGGGAAGCAATGGCAATGGGGATTTCTTCGCGGACCGGATGGTTGATGAGCTTCAGGGCTTTACCGAGGCCCGTGCCCTGATTCTGTGGCAGAGGAATCTGATAGTGGCGACCATCGTGCTGAACCCGTTCCCGGCGCCAGACCTGACGACAGATTTCGATAATTTCACGGATGCGAGCTACCGGCTGGGTGTAAGGCACGCCGTGGAAGCCTTCGATGACCTGCGGGCCGGAGGCGCCGAGGCCAAGCATGCAGCGCCCATCCGAGAGATAGTCGATACCGGCGGCGGTCATGGCCAGCAGCGTCGGCGTTCTGGAGTAGATCGGCAGGATGCCGGAGGCGATGGTGATGCGCTCCGTCTGGGCAGCCAGGTAGCCCATGGCACTTGGTGCATCGAAGGAGTAGGCCTCCGGCACCCAGATCTGGTCCAGGCCGGCTTTCTCCAGCTCCTGGACCTCCTTGACCGCATCTTTGAAGCCACCGGCGTAGCTGAGCAGCATGGATATTTTCATGGGCACCTTCCCTAAGCGTTGAACCCGCTAGTCTAACGAATTCCCTGGGGCAAACGGCTACACTGGCGCGCCGGGAGGGTGGCGGCAACGCAGGAACGGTCAGCGAGGTAAAAACGGCAATGGCTGAGGCGGAATTTGATGTGGTGGTCTTCGGTGCGAGCGGCTTTACGGTCCGACTGGTTGCCGAGTATCTCCTCGAGCAGTACGGCACGGACGGGGCGCTGCGCTGGGCCCTGGCCGGACGTAATCCCGCGAAGCTGGAAACGGTCAGGGCCGATCTGGGCGCACAAGCGGTGCCCATACTTGTTGCGGACAGTGACGATGCCGAATCGCTGAAGGAACTTGTGGCTAAAACCCGGGTGGTTGCCACTACCGTGGGGCCCTATGCCCTGTTCGGATCGAAACTTGTTGCCGCCTGCGCTGCCAGCGGTACCCACTACTGCGACCTGACCGGCGAAGTGCATTGGATGCGGCGCATGATCGATGCACACCATGAAACGGCTCGACGCTCGGGCGCCCGTATCGTCCATACCTGCGGTTTCGACAGCCTGCCTTCAGATCTCGGCGTGCACTGGCTGCAGCGGGAAATGATGGCGCAGCACGGCGTGTACTGTTCGCTAGTGAAGTATCGAGCCGAGTCCTTCAAGGGGGCCTTCAGCGGCGGCACCATCGCCAGCATGCTCAATATGCTCGCTGAGGCGGAGCAGGATCCATCCATTGAGACAATCCTCCGCGACCCCTACGCCCTCAATCCTGCGGATTCACCCAGGGGCCTCGACGGGCCGGAAAAAACCTATCCGGAATATGATCCAGACTTTCAGGGCTGGGTGGCGCCTTTTGTCATGGCGGAGATCAACACCAAGGTGGTCCGGCGCAGCCACGCGCTCCTCGGCAGCCCCTATGGCGATCAGTTCCGTTACGATGAAGGCACGCTGTTACCCTTCGGTCAGCTTGGTTTTCCCCTCGCCGTTGGTCTCGCGGCAGGGACCACCTCTTTTAACGCCGCCATGCGCACGGGCATGCTGCGTCAGTGGCTCACGCAGGTCTTGCCCGAAGCCGGTGAAGGTCCGGACCGCGCCGCCCGGGAGGCCGGTCACTTTCAGATTCAGCTCTTCGGCCGGCATCCGGACCGCAGCAGCGCAAGCCTGCGCCTGAGGATCCGTGCAGATCGGGATCCCGGCTACGGAGCGACGGCGCGCATGCTCGGTGAGAGCGCGGTCTGTCTCGCAAAGGATGGCTTGAGTTCCCCGGGCGGTGTGCTGACTCCGGCCGTTGCCATGGGCGATGCGCTGATTGATCGCCTCGATGACCATGCGGGGGTCACTTTTCAGGCGCTCTGAGAAGGCGAGAGAAAGGCAGGAAAGAAAGACCGGCGGATCCGTTCAACGTGTCTCTCTAGTATTTTCGCCTTGCGCCTTCTGCTGCGCGGCTCCGACTGCTTGACCCCCGACCGACGTATACAGGACCCGGCAAGCGAGCCGCCGCGAACGATCGGTCAGAGGCGCTGAGGCAGGCGAACGCTTAAGCGTTCCCGAGCGCGCACGCGCCGGTGCTATGCGGAAGTGAGTTCATCGACTGAATGAGGTTGAAGGACCCGCCGCAGAATTCATGTTATTGCGGTAGCCTGAAGCTGAGAAATCACTTATTGGTCTATGCGAGGTCGCTGAAAGCGCGAGGAGCGATATTGCCTCGACTCTCTCCTAAAGCCCGGCCCCTGGCGCCGGTTTTTGCAGTCTTTTTTCTGCTCCTGTGGATAACTCTGAGTGGCTGCAATCAGCCGAAGATGACCGAGCCGCTCGTTGCTGACAAGTCGACTAACGGTTCTGGCGCCGGTCGGCCGATTGTCATCGCCCACCGCGGCGCCAGCGGAGAACGCCCGGAACACACCCTCGAAGCCTACGAGCTGGCGCTTGCGCAGGGTGCCGACTTTATCGAGCTGGATCTGGTGGCCACCCGGGACGGTGTGCTGATCGCCCGGCACGAAAACGCGCTGGCGGTGGTGGCGCGCAACGATGAAGGCACGATCCTCCGGGATGAGGCGGGCCAGCCCGAAGTGCTCGAGGCCACAACCAATGTGGCCGACCGCCCTGAGTTTGCAGAGCGGCTGACGGTAAAGGCCATCGATGGTCGGCCTGTGGCGGGCTGGTTCAGTGAAGACTTCACCCTCGAGGAGATCCGTAGCCTCAGAGCCCGTGAGCGCATGGCGGGACTCAGGCCGCAGAATCAGCTCTATGACGACCGCTTTGCCATTCCTACCCTCGAGGAGGCTATAACGCTCCTGCGCGCCTTCGAGGCGCGGACCGGCGACGTCCGCGGTGTCTATATTGAACTCAAGCACCCGACCTACTTCGAGCACGTTGGCAGGCGCCTCGACGGCGCGCTCATCGATACCGATCTGCCGCGACTGCTCGTTGACCGTCTGCAGGCCCTCGACTTCACCGATGGCGAGCGGATCTATCTGCAGTGTTTCGAGGTGGCGCCACTGCTGACGCTGAAAGCGCTGCAGGAGGCGCGGGGTCTGTCCTTGCCGCTCATCCAGCTGTTCGGAGACGTGCAGAACCGGCGCTTCCGGGCTGGTCCCTACGACATGCGTTATCACGCCGCGCACGGCGGTGGTGATCATTACGGCGTCCTCGTTGACCTGCTCCCGGCTGGACTGACAGCAGATCTGAGCTACGCAGAACTCGCCACACCCGCGGTGCTTAAACACCTCGCTGATGCGTACGCGGCGGGTATCGGTCCCCCGCGACATAGCGTGCTTAAGGTGGAGCCTGTGCCGGGTGCGCGAGCCGTACGCTATCTCGGGGCCCCTGAGCCTTTTCTCACCGCTGCGCTTGATGCAGGCCTGCTCGTGCATCCTTATACGCTCCGAGCCGAAGCGCCGTTTCTGTTCCGCCAGGGCGAAGGGACACTCACGGCTGCTGAAGAGGCGCTCGTGCTGCTGCGGGCTGGCGTCCAGGGATTTTTCATCGATCATCCTTCGGAAGGGCGCCTTGCGGTCAGCCGGTTCCTGGCGGCCTCCGACGTCCCTGCTAACCCGGCTCCCGCCCCCAGTGTCGCCCCTTGAGGCCTCAGCGTCCCTGTAGTCTTATAGCGGGCCGCGAAGCGACGTCCAGCCAGTCCGGCTGGCAGTGAAAGCCGGCGCCGACAACAGTTGGCAACGGTGCATAGAAAACGAAACGGAGGAAGCCGCCATCAGTCAGCCCATCGAAGTGGTCCCGAACAACCTGGATTTTTCTGCCATGCACGAGCGCATGCAGTTCTACGTGGACGAAGGCATCCTCTCCTGCGTGAATACACTTGTTATGCGCGGGACCGACGTGGTCGATTTCAAGCTGTTTGGCTACATGGATGTGGAGAGCAAGCGTCCACTTACGGAAGACGCCATCTACCGGATGTATTCCAACACGAAGATCGTCACCTCTGTGGCTGCCATGCAGCTTTTTGAGCAGGGCCGCTTCGGTCTCGATGATCCGGTGGCCGAGCATATTCCCGCCTTTGCGGATATGCAGGTTTTGAACGCGGATGCCAAGTCGACGGATGACGTGACGCCAGCAGCGGAGCCGATGCGCGTGCGCCACATCCTCAGCCACAGCGCGGGGCTGTCCTATGGTTTCATCGAGCCCATGTCGGTGGTGGATCAGGCCTATGCGGCCGCCGGCATCAACGCGCTGACGGATTTCAGCCTTACCCTCGAGGGGCTCTGCGAGAAGCTTGGGACGGTGCCGCTGGCTTACGAGCCCGGCACGCAGTGGCGCTACAGCTTTGCGACGGATGTGGTGGCCCGGCTTGTGGAAGTGCTCTCCGGCATGCGTTTTGACGATTACCTCAAGGCGAACATTTTCGAGCCGCTCGGCATGGTGGATACGGATTTCTGGTTGCCGCCGGAGAAGCGCGATCGCTTCGTCACCATGTATGCCCCGGAGGATCTCTTTGATCCCATGAAGCCCGGCATGAACAAGGCTGACGATCCACAGGAAGGCACGTATACGCAGGAGAGGGCCATGTTGTCCGGCGGCGGCGGCCTGGTCTCTACGGTCCAGGACTATCTGGCTTTCATCAGAATGATCGTTGCCGGCGGCAGCTGGCAGGGGGCGACGATTCTTAAGCCGGAAACGCTTGCGCTCATGCGGACCAATCAGTTGGCGGACGGCGTGGGCGTCAGTTTTCCCATGTGGGATATGCCCGGCACGGTGTTCGGCCTTGGTTTTGCCTTGAAGGAAACGCTGGGCGAGGGTGAGCCGGCGGGTATGCAGGATGAGTATCACTGGGGAGGCATGGCCGGCACCCACTCCTGGATGGCGCCGGAAGCCGGAGTTACGGGCATGTGTATGACCCAGCGGATGCCCGGATTCTGGCATCCGTTCAGCCATGAGTTTAAAGCCATGGCTTACGACATCGCCGGGCGCTGAGGCATAGCTGGGCGCTGTGAGGCTATCAGGCGCTGCGACACTCACAGGAGGCGCAGCACCGGGAGCCGACGCCCTCAACGCAGAAAAGCGACGGCCCGGTCGGTCATGGAGATGAGCGTTGTGAGCACCAGCAGCCAGGCGAGCACCGCGATCAGCAAGTCGCCGGGCCAGCCGAGGCCAAGGGCGTTTCTGATCACGGGAATGCCCACCATCACAAAGTAGGCGATACCGTTGTAGCGGCCGAGCACGCTTGCCTTGAGAGCCTTCCCAGCTAGAGCCCGTGAGTCGATCGTGTATTGCAGAAAGGCCAGCAGCACCAGCCCGGGCAGCCAGCCATTGACCAGGCCTACCCAGGCGAGGGCCGCGAGACAGGAGGCCACGTACAGCGCGTCGGTGCCGTGGTCGAAGAGTCCGCCCATGGGGCTTGCCTTACCGCTGCGCCGCGCCAGAGGCCCATCCAGCAGATCCGTGATTGCGGCCAGCGTGAAAAACACCCCGGCGAGCCCCCAGGAAGCTGTCACGATCAGCCAGACCATCAGCGGGATGCTGATCAGCCGCAGGCCGGTCAGACCGTTAGCCAGGCTCAGCCAGTGGGGGTGCGCTTCGCTCAAACTGCTCCTTCCTTGCGAGGGGGTCGGGGACGAAAGCCGACGGTAAGCGGCGCATGTTGCCCCGGACCGGCGGTCCTTGCCAGACGCGCGTCGCCGAGAAAGGCGCTGGAAGCTGAATTCGAAGTTAAGGTCCGGCGAAGTTTGGAAGCTTGAGTGCTTTCGCAGGCGCGGGAGAGAATCCCGGGCAGCCACAGACAGGAGGAAACATGATTCTCATCACCGGTGCCAACGGTAACCTTGGCCGCAGGCTGCTGCGGGAACTGGCCGGACAGGTGCCGCTCCGCGCCGTGGTCAGATCCCAGCGTGCCGCAGATACCATCGGTCGGGAGAACCTGGATGGGGTGGAGGTGCGGATCATCGACTACCTTGACGAGGCAGCCATGACCGAGGCGGCAGAAGGCTGCAGCCACATTGTGCATCTGGTGGGCATCATCAAGGAGTCCGCTGGCAGCAGCTTCGAGGCCGCCCATGAGGGCACCACGGCCGTAGTCATTGCAGCCGCGCGGGCGGCAGGCGTCGAACGGATCGTTTATCTCAGCATCCTGGGAACCAGCGAAGGCTCCAGCAATGCCTGTCTCGCTTCTAAAGCCCGGGCCGAAGGTCTGCTGCTGGCGTCCGGCCTTGGGGTACTGGTGCTGCGGGTGCCCATGGTGCTCGGGGAGGGAGACTATGCAACCCGGGCGCTTGCCGGGCGGGCTCGGGGCGCGTTTGCCCTGCAGTTCCGGGCCGGTAGCCTTGAGCAGCCGATCTATGCCGGTGATGTTGTGCAGGCAATGCTTGCGGGCCTCGATCGAAATCCTGCGGTGCAACTCTCCGCTGGGGCGCTCGAGGAAGACCTGGCTGGCCCCGAATCCCTGACCCGGGCGGCGCTCACCGGTCGGGCCGCCGCCGTGCTTGGCGAGACCGGGCCGCGGATCCTGTCTCTGCCCGTCGGCCTCGGACTGCTCATGGCCGGGCTTCTCGAACGCCTCTCCGCGAACCCTCCGGTCAGCCGGGCCATGCTCGGCGTTCTCGATCATGATGATCAGATTGACCCCAGCCAGGCTGCCCTTCGCCTCGGCGTTGCCCTTACGCCCCTGGACGAGGCACTCCGAGCGACGCTGGTGGAAAGTCCCTGAGGGCAGGCGTACATTGGCCGGACCGAGGATGGGGAGGATCCAGCTATGACCGAGTTCCGCGTACTGATCTTTGCAGTCGCCGCGCTGCTCTTGTCCGCCTGCGGCCAATCGGAAGCGCCGGAAGCTTCGGAGGCGCTGACGGAAGATGCCGCCGCAGCGCCCACCGAGGAACCGGTCGCTGAAGCCGCGCCTGGAGACGCGAACGGCCGGCAGCTCGATCCGGGCTATCTTGCGGCCGGTGAAGGCATGGCGCCGCTCCTTGAAGGTATTGGCCCCGTTAACTTCCCGATCTCAACAAACTCAGCTTCGGCGCAGGACTTCTTCAACCAGGCGCTCACGTTCACCTATGGCTTCAATCATGCGGAGGCCGAGCGATCCTTCCGGGAAGCGGCGCGCCTCGATCCGGATTGTGGCATCTGCTGGTGGGGCGTGGCGCTCGTGAACGGACCGAACATCAACAAGGCCATGGATGATGCTCAGATTGCCCCGGCCTGGGAGGCGGTGAACGAGGCCCTCGCGCGGCGCGATTCCGCTTCTGCCCTCGAGCAGGCACTCATTGACGCAGTAGCTACGCGTTACTCGGAGGCCGGTGACGATCGCGCAGCTCTCGACGCCGTTTATGCCGGCTCCATGCGAGCGGTCGCCGAGCAGTTCAAGGATAACCCGCACGTGCTCACCCTCTATGCGGAAAGCCTTATGGACCTTTACCCCTGGTCCTACTGGAATGAAGACGGCACCCCGAAAGAGCATACGGAAGCGCTGGTTGCCGCCATCGAGCAGGCCATGACTCTGGATCCGGAGCACCCGGGGGCCCTGCACCTCTACATTCACGCCATGGAGCAATACACGCCGGAGAAGGCCGTCGTGGCCGCCGATACGCTCGGTCCGCTGGTGCCCGTGGCCGGGCATCTTGTGCATATGCCGTCCCATATCTACCTGCGGGTCGGGCGCTATCACGACGCTGTGCTTGCCAATACGGAGGCGTCGCTCGCTGACGAGGACTACCTCACCCAGTGCAACGCGCAGGGTTTCTATCCCGCCGCCTACTACCCGCACAACATCCATTTTCTCTGGTATGCGGCGATGATGGCGGGTCAGAAGGGCCTCGCCGTGGCGTCTGCCGAGCGGCTCCATGGAAAGATTGATCTGGAGATGGCCAAGCAGTTCGGAGCCATTCAGCGCTACCTCGCCGTACGCGGTGCCACCTACCTCCGCTTCGGCATGTGGGATGAGGCGCTGGCCGAGCCCCCGGCGCCGGAGGGCATGCCCATGACGGCCTTCATGCGCGACTACGTGCAGGGTACGGCTCTTGCCGCCACTGGCAAAACCGACGAAGCGCGCGCCATCATTGAACAGATGCAGGGCATCCGGGACTCCGGCGAGCTCCACGCGGTCATGGACCGTCAGGGTGACATCGCCGACCTGCTCACAACCATTGCCCTTGAGCTCGTCGAGGCGGAGATCGCGAAGACCGAAGGCAACAGCGCCGCCGAGCTTGAGCACCTCAAGGCAGCTGTTGCCGCCCAGGATGCCTTGCCCTACACGGAACCGCCCTTCTGGCATTTCCCGGTCCGCCAGGCGCTGGGCACCGCCTACCTGCGCACGGGCCAGGCTGAGCTCGCGGCGGCGACCTTCGAGGAAGATCTGGTTAACTTCCCGAACAACGGCTGGTCCCTCTACGGGTTGCGCGAGGCTCATGCCGCGCAGGGTCTGGAGACACCGGATCTAGACCAGGCCATTGCGGAGGCCTGGCAACACGCCGATATCGAGCCTACCTCCGGGCCCTGAGCCCGCTCGGGACCCCGCCCGGCGGGGTCCCTTGTCACAGTCCCCCGGTGATCTCCGTCACAAATCGGAGAAATCCTACCCAGGTCACATTTCCGCGCCGCGTTTTCCAGTAGCTTTGCCCTCTAGAGCCCGGTTTGCCGCAGTTCTGCGGACTTCGAGCGGTTTCTTGCGGCCCCGCCCGACGGTGTGCCGTCAGACGAGCGATGTTCGCCGACAGATCCGCGGTGCAGGACGGGTATGGGTTCAAGTGGATGGATACACCGATGCAGGAGACAACGGGTGCTTCGGGCCTCGTGACCGCAGGGACTGCGGCAGACCCAGGCTACGCAGATTCTTCAGCCCTGGAAGCTCTGAAAGCGGAGCTGGCCAAATGGCAGGAGCGGGTGCCGAAGCTGGCCGGTGCGCTCCGCGAGCGTACCGGAGAAGTTGAGGCGCTGCGCAAAGAGCTCGCCGAGCTCGAACGAAACACTGCCATGAGCGGTGCCGGGAATAACGCCGGCACGGGAATTCAGGCGCGCGATGCGCTCATCGAAGAGCTCGAAGCTAAGGTCAAAGCGCTTTCTGCAAAGTACCAGGATACGGAAGGGCAGCTCCACGCCCGGGACCTGGAAATTTCTC
>JBCDDI010000042.1:0-13070 GCA_039180365.1 Pseudomonadota bacterium | reverse complement strand
CTGCCGTGCTGCTCATGGTGACCATTGGCGCACGGTTCATCAGCTACCTGCAGGACGCCGCTCTCGGTAAGTTTCCCGCGGACGGGATCGCGCGGATTCTGCTCTACCGTCTGCCTGGCTTTCTGCAGCTGCTGCTGCCTTTTGCCTGGTTCCTCACCCTGCTTCTCACCCTCGGTCGCCTTTACGCGGAGAGTGAGTTCGACGTCCTGAAAAGCGGTGGTGTCGGGCCCGGGCGAGTGCTGGTCTGGGTCCTGCCGGTGACGCTCATCGTCAGCGCCCTGGTTGGGCTCTTCAGCATCAGCCTTGCCCCGGACAACGATCGCAAGCTCACCGAGTACTTCCGCGCTCAGCGGGCCAATGCGGAGTTTGCCCTCGTAAACCCCGGGGTTTTCAATGCTTTTTACGGGGGGCGCCGTGTGACCTACGCCGACGCCGTTGAGGGAGAGATCCTGAAGGACGTCTTTCTGGCAGAGCTCAAGCCGGACTCGCCGCCGGTAACCGTCCGGGCGGAGCAGGGCGGGCAGAGTATCGATGCGGAGACGGGTACCCGCTACCTGGTGCTGACGAACGGGCACCGCTACGTGGGGCAGGCCGGGGACCCGGACTATCAGATTGTCTCCTTCGGTCAGCTGCGCCAGCGCCTTGAGGAAGGAACCCGGAAGCGGGCGCTGGGCGTTGAAGCCTGGAACACGGCCGATCTGCTCGAGCGGGGCGATGCGGAAGCCTGGGGTGAGCTGCATTTTCGTCTGGCGTTGCCGCTGGTGGTCCTCATCGCCACCCTGGTCGCCGTTGGTGTCTCCCGGACTAAGCCCCGGGAGGGTCGCTTCGCCCGCATGCTCCCTGGCGTGGGTCTCTTTGTGCTCTATTACGCGGCGATCGTGTTCAATCGCAATGCCATCAGCGACGGGCAGCTGCCGGTCTGGGCGGGCATGTGGGCCGTCCATGGCGCTTTTCTCGTCACGGGGGTGGTTCTCCTGCGCCATTCAATCCGACCGGCGAAGGTTTGAGCATGGGTTTCCTGCGCATGGACCGCTATATCGGCACCGCGGTGCTGATGGCCATCGGCGTTGTCCTGCTTGCCTTCTTCGGGCTCATGACGATCTTCGCCATGCTCGAGGAACTGCGTGAGGAAGACGCCGGCTATCTGGTCAGCGAGATGTTCGTTTACGTCGCGCTGACTACGCCGCGACGCCTCTATGAAGTGTTGCCTTACGTGGTTTTTCTGGGGGCATTGATCGGCCTGGGCAGCCTGGCCTCGCGCTCTGAAATTGTCGTTTTCCGAGCCGCCGGTGTATCCCCGGCGCGAATTTATCTGAGTGTGGCCTGGCCGGCGGCGCTGGTTTTTGCCCTCGGATTTTTCATCGGCGAATGGGTAGCCCCGCGCAGCGAGGAACGGGCGGAGACTTATAAAACCGAGGCGATGACCGAGCGCGCCTCCCGTCGAGCCGGCCGGGGTTACTGGTATCGGGAGGGGGCAATGAACATGCGGGTTGCCAGCCTCGGTGAGAACGGCGAGCTGCTTGGGATCCAGCAGTTCTGGTACGACGGAGGGCGGCGCCTCGAGCGAACCGTTGAGGCCGCCTGGGCCGAATACATTGGAGGGTCAGATCCGCACTGGATCCTGCACGACGTTCGCGAAACCCGGATTGATGCGGCGGCGACAGTGACAAGCCGTCGGGAGACAGAGCGTTGGAATGGCAAGGTGGATCCCCGGGTGCTGACGATCCGCGTGCTCGTGGAACCGCGCAAGCTGTCGCTCGAGGATCTGTTCCGGCAGATCGAGTACATGGACCGGGAGGGGCTCGCCACGGACATTTATCGCCTTGCCTACTGGAGCAAAATTCTGCAGCCCTTTTCGGTGCTGGGTCTTGCCCTGCTGGCCCTGGGTTTCATTCTCGGACCGCTCCGCGAAGTGGGCATGGGTGTGCGTCTCTCCGTTGGGGTTTTCGCGGGCCTCGGCTTCAAGTATCTGCAGGACCTCTTTGCACCGATGAGCATGGTGTATGAACTGCCCGCGGCGCTGGCGGTGTCACTGCCCATTGTCGCCTGCTGGCTTATCGGTCTCTGGGGCCTGAAACGCCTGCGCTGAGGTTGTACGCCACGGTGGGCGGCGATGCCTATTTCTTCCGCGGTTCGTAGAGGATCACGCTGTCTGAAATCATGTCTGTCCAGGAGCGGCGGGCCGGGTCGAAGAAGATCCACAGGTAGCCGATCCCGAAGGCGACCAGCGAAAGAATCCCTGCGAAGTAGCGGAGCATTGCCTGGGAGACCGTCAGCCGATAGCCGCTCGTCGACTGAATGGTCAGGCCCCAGGCGAGCATGCCCAGGGTCTGGCCCCGAAAGATCCAGAAGTAAGCACAGAAGGCGAAAGATTCAAGGAGCAGCAGGCCGAGCACGTTCGGGCCTGCAACCGGAGTGTTAGTCAGCACCACAAGCAGGGTGATGGTGCTGATCAGGACCGCCGTGATCAGCAGCCCATCGTAGACCATGGCGCCGAGGCGCCGGAAAAAACCGGCGGGGACTTTGGCGCCGTCGCTCCCATCGCTGCCATTGCTCACCGGCTAGCCGAAGTGGGCCTGCTTAGCGCTGAGCTGCACCGGTTTGCCGCAGAACTCCTCAACGGTCATGGCTTGCATGACGTCAGGGTCCTCGGTCGTCGCCCAGGTTCTGGTGTTGTCGTCCACGAGTGCGCTGATGAAGGCCGTTTTCGGCGCACCACCGGCATACATGACCACGTAGCTCTCGACGCTGGCGTTACCGTCATGCACCTCGACCACGTCTTTCAGCGGGATCTGATCCACTTCGTCCTGCACGTCCTGATGACGGAACGGCGTGCTCGGTGGGGTTGCCGAATAGACACCGAAGGCGTGTTTCGTGAGGTAACCACCGTTTGCCGTGATCAGGCCCTTCGCATCCGGTTCTGCCCGCAGCAGTTCCGCCATGCGGGCGATGGAGTGCATGACGTAGTTGTTCAACGGCCCACCGGCGAAGGTCAGGCCTCCGGTGACTGTAAGCGGTCGCTCGAGATCGAGGCCAATTTCTCTGGCCCCCACCTGCACGGCAACGGGAAAGCAGCTGTAGACGTCCACATGATCGAGCTCCGCCGGCGTCAGGCCCGCCAGTTCCAGGACCCGACCGCCGCCGATGCGGATGGCCGGCGACTCGCAGAAGCTTGAGCGGTTTGAGGTCATGTAGGCGTCGTGCGCATCGGTACCGGCCCAGGGGTAAATCCATTTCTCCTCGGGGATGTTGAGCGCCCGGGCTTTCTTTTCCGAGCAGAGAATCAGCGCCGCCCCCTGGTCGACGTTGTTGTTCGAGTTCATGAGTTTCGGATAGGGGAAGGAGACGGGACGGTTGAACTCCGAGAGCGTGCGGATCTCCTCGGCGCTGCGCGCATCCTTCAGCCAGGCGTGGGGATTCGTGGCTGCCACGGCGGAAAAGCGTGCCCAGAGCTCAGAGATGTTGCGCTGGTGTTCTTCAACCCCCTCGCCGAGGTGCGCGCGGAGCGCATTCTCGAACATGGGATAAATCTGGATGGGCTGCAGGATGCCCACGGCCCGCTCGTATTCATGGAACATGGGCTGATCGGCTCCGATCCAGAGATCGGGTTCCCCCGGTGCGTCCTGCCAGGGGAGATCGGTACGCAGATCGAGGCCGGCGCGGGTGGCTTTTGCCTGAGTGCTGCCGCATTCGGCGCCGGTGATGAGAATGATGTCCTGCTTGCCGGCCTGGATGTCGAGGGCGGCCTGATTGACCGTGGTCTGGACGAAGTTACCGCCGAAGCGGGTGAGTGCAGTTTCGGCGTTGGGAATGCCGAGGCTATCGGCGACCACCCTGGCCGGGTTTTTGTAGGGCCAGCGACCGCGAATGACGCGGACGCTGCCAGCGCTGCTCAGGAGTTCCGGGGCGCCGGCATCTTCGGCGGCTGCCTTAAGGGCATCGAGCATGAGCGCGAGGGGTTCCCGTGCAGTCTGTGGATCTTCCGGGCGCTGCTCGTTCTGGGCAATGCCCACCAGTACGGGTGTTTCACTCATGGTGTCTGCTTCATTCTTCCGGTTTTCTGGTAGCTGGGGCGGGAGTCGAACCCGCACTTACTTTCGTAAACTGGATTTTGAATCCAGCGCGTCTACCAATTTCGCCACCCAGCCAGAAGGGGAGAGGGTTTTATCACATCTGTCGCAGACGAGGCCAGATGCCCTACAATCCGCGGCCCACTGATCATGGAACCCCACGGAGCACCCCATGTCCGCAGAAGAGGCCGGTAAAGCCTCCGACACCGAAACCGCCGCGCAAGCTTCCTCCGGGCGCGCCGCGCCAGCCACGCCAGAGCCGGAGTCCGCCCCGGGACTCTCGGCACCCCCGGTACCCCCGGCAGCGCCCGGAGAACGAACCTTCACCCGCGCCGACTTTCACTACGATCTGCCGGAACGTCTCATTGCCCAGACGCCAACGGCGGAACGTACGGCCAGTCGCTTGCTCGTCCTGACCGATGCCGATGCCGGGGACACGGCGGCCCTTGAGCACAGAAACTTCGCGGAGTTACCGGCGCTCCTTGAGCCAGGCGATCTTCTGGTCGTGAACGATACGCGGGTCATTAAAGCGCGCTTAGAGGCCCTGAAGGACACCGGTGGCCGGGCGGAAGTGCTCCTCGAGCGCATGGAGGCAGACAACGAGGCGCTCTGTCAGGTGCGGGCCAGCAAAGCCTTGAAGACCGGCCGCACGCTGAGCGTGGGTGATGCGACGCTCACGGTGCTCGGCCGCGCCGGCAGCTTCTACCATCTGGCGTTCTCTGCACCGGTTCTTGAGGTACTTGAGCGCTATGGAGCGGTGCCATTGCCTCCTTATATAGAAAGGGAAGCGACGACTGACGATGAGGACCGCTATCAGACGGTCTGGAACCGGACGCCCGGAGCTGTGGCGGCACCAACGGCGGGCCTGCACTTTTCTGAAGCGCTTCTCGACGCCCTCGAGGAGAAGGGGGTGCGTCGGGTTGCTGTGACGCTTCATGTCGGTGCCGGCACCTTTCAGCCCATGCGCAGTGAGGAACTCGACGGCCATGAGATGCATGAGGAACGCTTTCATATTGACCCGGCGGCCGCCGAGGCAATCAGAACGACGGCGGCTGCCGGAGGGCGTATTGTCGCCGTGGGCACGACGGTAGTTCGTGCCCTGGAAGCCGCTGCGGTTGGTCCCTATGAGGTCAAACCCGGCGCTGGAGTAACGCAGCTTTTCATCACGCCGGGCTATGAGTTCAAGGTCGTTGACCGTCTTATCACCAACTTTCATCTGCCCGCATCAACGCTGCTTATGCTCGTCTCCGCCTTCGCCGGTTACGAGCGGATCATGCAGGCCTACGAGCAGGCCGTGGCCGCCGAGTACCGGTTCTTCAGCTATGGCGATGCGATGCTGCTGACGACGGAGCGCCCATGAGTTTCGAACTGCTCGCCGAGGACGGCGCTGCCCGCCGGGGCCGGCTGACAACGGCCCATGGCACCGTAGAGACACCGGTTTTTATGCCCTGTGGCACCTACGGCACAGTAAAGGCCATGACCCCGGACTCCCTGGAGACCGTGGGCACGCAGATTCTGCTCGGCAACACCTTTCACCTCATGCTGAGACCCGGGGACAGCGTCGTGCGTGACCTCGGCGGCCTGCATGAGTTCATGCAGTGGTCCGGTCCAATCCTGACGGACAGCGGCGGATTTCAGGTGTTCAGCCTCGGTGAGCTGCGCAAAATCAGTGAGGATGGGGTGCTGTTCCGTTCACCGATCAACGGCGACAAAGTGGCGCTCAATCCTGAGATCTCCATGACGGTGCAGAAGAACCTCGGCTCCGACGTGGTGATGATTTTCGACGAATGTACCCCCTATCCGGCGACAGAGGCGGAAGCCGAGGACTCCATGGCACTGTCCCTGCGTTGGGCCGAGCGCTCCCGGGTCGCCTTTGATGCCGATGCAGGCGGAAAGCAACTGCTCTTCGGCATTGTTCAGGGGGGTATGTACGAAGGACTGCGCGAGCAGAGCCTCGCCGGTCTGCAGTCCATAGGCTTTGACGGCTATGCGATCGGCGGTCTGTCCGTTGGTGAAAGCAAGGCGGAAATGGATGCGGTCCTCTCGGCCCTGGCCCCGAGGCTGCCGCAGGCGCAGCCGCGCTACCTGATGGGTGTGGGGACGCCGGAAGATCTCGTCCGGGGTGTGGAGCTTGGTGTGGACATGTTCGACTGTGTGCTACCGACCCGGAATGCGCGTAACGGCCACGCCTTTACCTCCAGAGGGCCTGTGCGAATCCGCAACGCCGTGCACCGTTCGGACCCTTCTCCCCTCGATCCGGAATGCACCTGCTACACCTGCTCGAACTTCTCCAGAGCCTATCTCCATCACCTCGAACGCTGCGGTGAAATGCTCGGCGCCATGCTCATGACGATACACAACCTGCACTACTATCATGACCTGATGGCCCGTTTGCGCGCCTCTATTGAAACGGGTACATTTCGCTCCCTCATCGCGACCCTCAGAAACGACTGGAACTCCCCCGCATGAACCTCTTCGAGACCACCGCGTGGGCCGCTGAAGCTGGCGGACCGCCCGCGGACGCCGGGCTCATCAATCTTCTTTTCCTCGGCGGCTTCGTTCTCATCTTCTACTTTCTGCTCTGGCGTCCCCAGAGCAAGCGGCGGAAAGAGCACCAGTCACTTATGGCCGGGCTCTCGAAAGGGGATGAGGTAGTCACCGCTGGCGGCATCGTTGGCCAGGTCAACAAGGTAGAAGACGACTTCGTCAAGATTCAGGTGGCTGAGAGCATGGAGCTCCGGGTCCAGAAGTCAGCCATTGGGGCGACGCTGCCGAAGGGCACTCTGAAGTCCCTCGACGACGGCTGATGGCAGCCGAAGCAGGGGTACGACGTGGCCACTAGCCGCGGTACGGCATCGGTCGATACGGGCATCCTCGGCCTGCCTCGAGGGCCCACCCGACCTCCGAATACGTCTTCTATCTGGCGCTATCTGTTTGTTGCCATTGTGGTGCTGATCGGCGCCATTTATGCAGCGCCCAATCTCTTTCAGCCGGACAGCGCTCTACAGATCAAGGTGGTCACGGACATTGGCGGCGGTGCAGGCGGCCAGGGTGGTCCGGACCAGGCGCTGCTCGATCAGTCGGTGAGCCTGCTGCGGGAAGCCGGTATCCCCGTTGTTGGCGCGGATATCGAGGGCGACAGCGCGATCATCCGTGTCGACAGCGACGAAAACCAGCTGCGCGGTCGGGCGCTCCTTGCAGATGCTTTAAACAGCGTTGGCGAGGCTCGCTACGTCGTCGCCCTGACGCGGGCCTCCACCACGCCGTCGTGGCTTGAGGATATCGGCGGAAAACCCATGTCCCTAGGCCTCGACCTGTCCGGCGGCGTGCACTTTCTCCTCCAGGTAGACATGGACAAGTTCCTCGCCGATCGCATGACCTCGAATGAGGAAGCGATCAGGGCGCTGCTGGTGGACGCTCGGATCCGCTACGCGAGCAGCGCAGACTGGATTGATGGCTCGACGCTTAACATTCCTTTTCAGAACGAAACGGGTCGTGATCAGGCGGAGGCGCTCATTGCCGAAACCTTTGATGAGTTTCAGATCAGCAGTACGGATCTGGAAGGGCGCCCGGGCCTCCGGCTCACGGTAACAGAAGAGAAGGTCCGTGAGCTCGAAGATCTCGCCATTGATCAGAACCTGCAGAGCCTGCGCAATCGGGTCAACGAGCTTGGCGTCTCGGAACCGCTCGTCCAGCGTTTAGGGCGCTCGCGCATCGTCCTTGATCTGCCTGGTGTTCAGGACAGTGCCCGGGCCAAGGAGATCATCAACAAGTTTGCAAACCTCGAGTTTCGCCTCGTGGCAGGACCCAACGCGCGCCCGTCGCAGACGGAGCGCTTTCAGTATGAAGGGCGCCCGGTAATTCTTGAGAAAGCCATCATCGTTACCGGTAATCAGGTCACCAACGCCGTTCAGGAGTACGACCCGGAGACAGGACAGCCGCAGGTCAGCATCACCCTCGACAACGACGGTGGGCGGCGCATGAACGACGTGACGAAAGACAACGTCGGCAATTCCATGTCCATCATCTTTAAAGAGCTGAAAGTGGACCTGCGGGAGCAGGAGGTCGACGGAGAAACCGTACTGGTGCCCCTGACGCGCGAGCAGAAGAGCGTGATTAACGTCGCGACGATTCAGTCTGCCCTGGGCTTCCGCTTCCGCATTACGGGCCTTGCGCTGCAGGAAGCCCGTGACCTGGCGCTGTTACTGCGGGCCGGCGCCCTGGCAGCCCCGATGTACATCGTTGAGGAACGGACCGTGGGTGCGAGCCTCGGCGATGACAACATTGAGGCGGGCCGCAATTCCGTCGCCATCGGTTTTCTCCTGGTGCTGGTGTTCATGATTTTCTACTACCGCTGGTTTGGCCTCGCAGCGAACATCGCGCTTACGGCCAACCTGGTACTGCTGGTTGCCATCATGAGCCTGCTCGGTGCGACGCTGACGCTGCCGGGAATCGCCGGTATTGTGCTCACAGTTGGTATGGCCGTGGATGCAAACGTCCTGATCTTTTCGCGGATCCGGGAAGAACTGCAGGAGCGGTCGCCGCAGGCGGCCATTCAAACGGGTTTCGATCGCGCTTTGCTGACCATTCTCGATGCCAACATCACCACCTTCTTCGTCGCCATCATTCTGCTTTCGATCGGTAGCGGTCCTGTGAAGGGTTTTGCCATTACGCTGGCGATCGGCATCGCCACCTCCATGTTCACCGCCATTATGGGGACCCGTTCGCTCATCAACCTCATGTACGGTGGCCGGACGCTGGAGGCCTTAAAAATATGAACCTGCCGTTCATCGATTTCATGGGGAAGCGCAAGCTGGCCGGCATTGTGTCGATCGTGCTCGTTGTCGGTTCTTTCATCGCTCTGGGCGTGCAGGGTTTGAACCGCGGTCTCGACTTTACCGGCGGCACCCTCGTTGAGGTGGGTTTTGAAGAACCGGTAGATCCGGAACAGGTGCGCGGTCTGCTTGAAGGGGCCGGCTATCAGAATGGCGTGGTCCAGTATTTCGGAACGGAAACGGACCTGCTGATTCGCATGCCGCCCCAGCTTGACCTTGATCAGGCGAACATGGGCGACGGCATCCTCACGACGCTCAGGGATGTCTTTCCCGGCGTGGAGATGCGTCAGTCAAACTTCGTGGGTCCCGCTGTTGGCGAAGAGCTCACGGAAGACGCGGGCCTTGCGCTCCTCGCGGCGCTTGTTGTGATCATGCTCTACATTCTGTTCCGCTTCACGAAGCAGTTTTCCGTTGGTGCCGTCGCGGCTCTGATACACGACGTTGCGATCACCCTCGGCATCTTCGCGGTGATGCAGTGGACCTTCGATCTGTCTGTGCTGGCCGCGCTGCTTGCGGTGATCGGCTACTCATTGAACGACACGATTGTTGTCAGCGACCGCATCCGCGAAAACTTCCGCAAGGTCCGGAAGGGCACCTCCGTGGAGATCATTAACACGTCGTTGAATCAGACCCTCGGTCGCACGCTGGTAACCTCGTTAACCACTTTGTTTGTACTGCTTGCTCTGCTGATTGCCGGTGGAGAGGGTATCCGGGGTTTCTCCTCGGCGCTGACGATCGGCGTGGTTGTGGGCACGTATTCATCAATATTTGTCGCCGCCAACGTTCTGCTGGTGCTCAACATTCAGCGGGAAGACCTGCTGATCCCAGAGAAAGAGCAGCCGGAAGAAGGGCTGCCTTAGCTTCTCAGTGGTCGCGGGCTGCTGCGCGCAGGGTCTGCACCATCAGGCGAAAGAGTTTCGGGTTTGCGGCGACAATGTCTCCTGAGTCGAGGAAACTATCGCCGCCTTGTGAATCCCCGACGAAGCCGCCGGCTTCCCGCACCAGCACGACGCCAGCCGCGATATCCCAGGGTTTGAGTCCAAATTCCCAGAAGCCGTCGCTGCGTCCGGCAGCCACGTAGGCCAGATCGAGGGCCGCGGAGCCGAGCCGTCGCACGGCCCGGCAACTGCCGGTGAAGGCCTTCAGCTGATCCATGTAACGGTCGAGATCGGCCTCGATGTTGCCTGGCGGGATGCCGGTGCCAAGCAGCGCGTCTTCCAGGCGGCTGACGGGGTTTACGCGAATGCGCTTGCCGTTGAGCTGCGCTCCGTGGCCGCGACTTGCGACAAACTCATCGTTCTTCAGGGGGTCGACAATCACGCCGTGCTCCACGTGGCCGCCTTTCATCACGCCGATGGAGATGGCGTAGTGTGGAATCCCCTGAAGATAGTTGGTGGTGCCGTCGAGCGGATCGATGATCCAGGTGTACTCGGCTTTTTCCGGATCGCCGACGGCGGTGCCGTGCTCCTCTCCGGTGATCGCGTGCTCAGGGTAGGCCTTCATGAGCGCCTCGATGATGGCTGCCTCTGTATCCCGATCCACCTGCGAGACGAAGTCGTTGCGCGCTTTTTTCTCCACGGTGAGCGCTTCGAGATTATCCAGCGCCCGGAGCATGATCGTGCTCGCCTGCCGGGCGGCGCGCAGCGCCGTGTTTGCCATTGGTTGCATCGGTGACCCGCCTTAAAATCGCGGCGGTATCCTAAACGAAAACTGCGGCGCTGACGCGCCACGCACGCGAGCGACGGAAAGGCCTTGGAAAAAGAAGCAGGAAAGACACAGCCGGAGGAAACGGCGGAAAACGCGGCCCAAGCGGATCGAGATCGCGCCCGCCGGCTCTCGGGGCTGAAAAATGTGCGCGTTATCCTCGTGGAACCGAGCCACCCGGGCAACATCGGGGGCGCCGCCCGAGCCATGAAGACCATGGGACTCCATGATCTCGCGCTGGTAAACCCCACGCGCTTTCCGGACCCGCAGGCTGAATGGCGTGCGGCTGGCGCGCAGGATGTCCTTGAGACGGTGGAGGTGTTTGATTCTCTGGAGGCGGCCATCGCTGATCGGCAGTGGATTATCGGCACCAGCACCCGGGTTCGGCGCATACCCTGGCCCCTCAAGCAGGCGGAGGAGGCGGCGGCGGCACTCATCGAGCGGCTCCCGGAGCAGAAGCTTGCGATTCTCTTCGGACGGGAGACCAGCGGTCTCACGAACGAGGAGCTGCAGAAGTGCCACTGCCACCTTGTTATTCCCGCGAATCCTGAATATCCCTCTCTCAATCTGGCCATGGCCGTGCAGGTGGTCTGTTATGAACTCTTCCGACAGCTGGAAAACAGCAGCCTCGACCCGCGGGAGTGGGACCGTGCACCGGCAACGGCCGAAGAGCTCGAGGCGCTCATCGAACACTTTGAAAGCGTGCTCGTCGCGGCCGAGTTTCTTGATCCGGCCAACCCGGGCCAGACCATGACCAGGCTCCGGCGCCTCCTGACCCGGGTCACCCCGGATGAGACGGAGGTGCAGATGCTCAGGGGGATGCTTAAGCAGCTTTCCAAATGAATATTTCATTAAAAACAATTAGATAGAGCGACTATCTAGTGCTGTTTGTTCGAATACGGAAAAGTAGACCGTATTACTCGGGTATTGCATACTGCGGCGATGCGACTGACCACCAAAGGGCGCTACGCCGTCACCGCGATGCTTGATATTGCAATGCATCGCCATCGGGGACCGATCAGCGTCGTCGACATCTCTGAGCGCCAGGGAATCTCTGCCGCCTACCTCGAGCAGCTCCTTGCCAAGCTGAAGAAGCAGGGGCTGCTGGTCAGCGTTCGCGGTCCCGGAGGCGGATACCAGCTCGAGGGGGAGCTCTCCGGCATCAGCGTTTCGAGCATCATCACTGCCGTTGGCGATGGGGTGGACGCGACCCGTTGCCATGGCAGCGGTGACTGCCAGGATGGGCATATGTGTCTCACGCACGACCTCTGGTCGGATCTGTCCGAAGAGATCGACAGCTTCTTAACGGGCATCTCGCTTGCGGACCTGGTTGGCCGCAAGGAGGTTCAGCACGTGGCCACCCGTCAGGACCAGCAGCTCATCCACACCCGACATCTCTGATAGGCTGCAGGCCATGCAGGAAGTACCCATCACCGTCGACGCTTCGGAGCCCGCCCCGGCGCGCCTTGGCAAACCCGTGTACCTCGACTATGCCGCTACCACGCCCGTGGACCCGCGGGTGGCGCAGAAAATGAGCGCCTGCCTCCTTGTTGAAGGCACCTTCGGCAATCCCGCATCTCGCTCCCACGTCTTTGGCTGGGAAGCGGAAGAGGCCGTGGAGCACGCCAGGACTCAGGTAGCCGCCGTTATCAATGCGGATCCCCGGGAAATCGTCTGGACCTCAGGAGCTACGGAATCGGACAACCTCGCCCTCAAGGGGGTTATGGAAGGGGCCGACCGGCGGCACATCATTACGAGCGCCATTGAGCACAAGGCGGTCCTCGACACCTGCGCTTATCTCGAAACCCAGGGCTGCGAGGTCACTTATCTTACGCCCGGCAGCGACGGCCTGATCCGACCGGAACAGGTGGCCGCTGCCATTCGCGACGACACGCTCATCGCTTCGATCATGCATGTGAATAACGAGATCGGTGTGGTTAACGACGTGGCGGCGATCGGTGCGATCTGTCGAGAGCAGGACGTGCTCATGCACACCGACGCCGCTCAGAGCTTCGGCAAGCTGCGCCTCGATGTCCGCACCATGGCCATCGATCTCATTTCTATTTCGGGGCACAAGATCTACGGGCCAAAAGGGGTTGGCGCCCTCTACGTGCGTCGGGAACCGCCCGTGCATCTCTCAGCCATGATTCACGGCGGCGGCCATGAGCGGGGCATGCGCTCCGGAACGCTGGCCACGCATCAGCTTGTTGGCCTCGGTGAGGCGGCGGAAATCATGATGCGCGAACAGGAGCGGGAACAAGAGCGCCTGCTGAAACTGCGTCAGCGGCTCTGGAGCCATCTCAAGCAGATTCCGGGAACCCACCTCAACGGCGCGGAGGAAGAGCGGCTTCCGGGCCTGATCAACGTCGGCTTCGAAAACGTTGACGGTGAAACCCTGATCATGGCCCTGGACGACATCGGCGACTTTCAAAAACTCTACTAAATATCTCGGTATCGACCT
>JBCDDI010000041.1:0-13093 GCA_039180365.1 Pseudomonadota bacterium | reverse complement strand
GTCTTCATCAAATTTGGCCAGCTCCTGTCGACGCGGCGGGATCTGATTCCGCTCGATATTGCCGACGAGCTCGCCGAACTCCAGGACGCAGTGCCCCCGTTCCCGGGCCAGAAAGCCCGGGCGCTCGTGGCAGAAGCGCTGGAAGCAGAGATCGGGACCGTTTTCGAGCACTTCGATGACGAACCCATGGCCTCGGCGTCTGTCGCCCAGGTGCATCCAGCAACGCTCGCGAGCGGCGAAGCCGTGGTGGTGAAAGTGGTGCGTCCGGACATCGACGCCATCATCCGCGCGGACATGAACCTTCTCACTCGCGTCGCCGACTGGCTCGATCGCAACGTTGCCCTGTCGCGCATGCTGCATCTGCCGGATGTGGTCGCCGACTACGAAGAAACCATCTTCGACGAGCTCGATATGCGCAAGGAGGCGGCAAACACGGAACGCCTCCGGGAGAACTTCGCCGGCTCAGAGTTACTCTATGTGCCGCGCGTGCACCACCCACTCTGCCGACGGAACGTCCTGGTCCTGGAGCGGATTCACGGCATCCCCATTGCCGACATCGCGGCTCTGAAGGCCCGCGGCACGGATCTGAAGAAGCTTGCCGAGCGGGGTGTGGAAACATTTTTTACTCAGGTCTTCGAGCACAACTTCTTCCATGCGGACATGCACCCGGGCAACATTTTCGTGGACGCCGGGGATCCGGCTGATCCGTCCTGGATCGCCATCGACTGCGCCATCATCGGTCAGCTCGAGCGGGAGGATCAGGACTATCTCGCGAAGAACCTGCTCGCCTTCTTCAATCGGGACTACGGCGAGGTCGCGCGGCTGCACCTTGAATCCGGCTGGATTCCGGAAGGGACGGACCCAATCGCCTTCGAGGCCGTCATCCGGGAGGTCTGCGAGCCGATCTTTGCCAAGCCACTGAATGAGATCTCCTTCGGGCACTTCCTCGTGCAGCTCTTTCAGGCAGCGCGCAGCTTCAACATGGAAGTGCAGCCGCAGCTGGTGCTGCTGCAGAAAACCCTGCTTTATATTGAAGGCCTCGGCCGCGAGCTTTATCCGGCCCTCGATCTCTGGGAGACGGCCAAGCCGTTCATGGAACGCTGGATGGTGGACCACGTTGGCCCAGGAGCTGCGCTCCGGGAAGTGGCTGAAAACGCCAGCGAAATTCTCGAGCGGCTGCCGGAGCTGCCCGGTGCGCTGCTGTCGGCCTCAACACGGCTCAGATCGCTGGAACGCTCCATGAAGCTCCAATCCCGGGACCTGAAACGCCTCGAGGAGAACATGGCCCGCAGTGCCCGCGGCCGTACCCTGAAAAGAGCTTCCGGCGCCGGTTTGCTGGTAGTCGCCGGACTGCTGTTGTTCAATCCCCTTACTCAGGCCCTGTCAGGCGGCGACGGTAGCTTCTCCGCCGGGGCGGGCGTCGCCAGTGTGGTACTCGGCTCCCTGCTTCTGCTCCGCGCCTGAGCTTTCATCCACCAGAGAACGGCCAGCGTTCGCAAGAAACTGTCATGAATACACTCGATACTCTCCAGGCCACCCTGGACGCCCGCAAAGGCGCCGATCCCGATTCGTCCTACGTCGCAAGCCTGCACGCAAAGGGGCTGAATAAGATTCTGGAAAAGGTGGGTGAAGAAGCCACGGAAGTGATCATCGCGGCGAAGGAAGCGGAGGCGGCCGGCAATGATGACGCCCGGAAGACGGAAGTGGTCAAAGAAGTTGCGGATCTCTGGTTCCACAGCCTCGTGATGCTCTCTGCCCTGGATCTCAGCCACCGTGAGGTGCTCCGCGAGCTCGAAGCACGTTTCGGCACGTCCGGCCATGAGGAGAAGGCCCGCCGCGGCGCTTGAACCCGGGTCTGACATCCTGTGGGATTGCGCTAGTACCCCACACTTTACTGTAATCGAAACGCCTATAATGGCGTCTTCAACTTGGAGAAAGACCCCATGTTTTCAGGATTTGGTCTACCAGAACTGATTGTCGTTCTGCTGATCGTGCTGCTTCTGTTCGGTCCCAAGCGGCTGAAGACCCTCGGCTCCGATCTCGGCTCCGCCATCAAAGGTTTCCGAACCTCCGTCGCTGACGAGGAGAAGAAAACGGCGGACGCGACGGCCGAGAAGGTAATCGAAGGTCAGGTAAACGCCGAAAGCACACAAACGGAAGCCAAACAGAACAGCAATGTTTGAGATTGGTTTTCCGGAGCTGATGCTGATCGCCGTTGTGGGCCTTCTTGTCATCGGCCCGGAACGGCTTCCGGAAACGCTGCGCACCCTGGGCCTCTGGTTCGGGCGCATGCGTCGCAGCTTCACGTCTGTGAAAGCCGAGATCGAGAAAGAGATCGGCATGGACGAGGTGAAGCGGCAGCTGCACAACGAAGCGATCATGGAAGAAATGCGGCGCATCGAATCCGAGGTCAAGGACACGGCCCAACTCGCCCGGACGAACCTCGATGAAGGCGCCAGAGCCGCGGACATGAACCCGCCGCCACCGAGCATCGACCCGAACGTGGGTGACAACGTTTCCGACATGCTCGCAGCACAGGACGGCATGCTCCCGAATTCACCGGAGGCAGAGCTCGCCACCGGCCGGGCGCTTTCCGAGTCCGAACAGGAAGAGCAGGATCTCCGTGACCATAGTGACGCAGCAGACAACCGTGACCACATTGATGCAGCCGACGATCGTGATCACAGCGATGCCGCGGAAGATCGTGATCACAGCGACGCCGCAGACGATCGCGACCACTCTGACGCGGGTGATGACCGCGTACCGGTAGCGGCCACAGTCACCGCAGACGAAGACGAAGCTCGAAACCGGGATCAGGTAAAGAACGGCTGACCCATGGCAGAGAGCAACAGCATAGCCGCCAAGCAGAAAGCGCTGAACGCGGCGACGGAGCACGACGCTCAGGTCGACGAATCGGAGCAGCCGTTTCTCGACCACATCATCGAGCTGCGCGCCCGAATCCTGCGCGGGCTCCTTGCGGTGCTGGTGCTGTTCTTCCCGATTTATTACTTCGCCAACGAACTCTACGGCTTCATCGCCGCGCCGCTGCTGGCCTATCTGCCGGAGGGCTCAACGATGATCGCCACGGAAGTGGCCTCACCGTTCCTGACACCTTTGAAGCTCGCCATCCTCATGGCCGTGTTCGGTGGTATTCCCTATCTGCTGCATCAGCTCTGGGCGTTTATTTCTCCCGGTCTTTACCTCCACGAGAAAAAGTTTGCCGCCCCGCTCCTGATCTCCAGCATCCTGCTCTTCTACGCGGGTGCAGCCTTTGCCTACTTCGCCGTGTTCCCGCTGGTCTTTCAGTTTCTGACCAGTCTCAATCTGACCGGCGTGACCATGGCAACGGACATCAACAACTACCTGAATTTCGTCATCAAGATGTTCTTCGCCTTCGGACTCGCCTTCGAGATTCCCGTAGCCACCTTCCTCCTCGCCTGGACCGGAATCGCGTCCGCCAAAACCATGGCCTCCAAGCGCCCGTATATTATCGTTGGCTGCTTTGTTATCGGCATGCTGCTGACGCCGCCGGATATCATTTCCCAGCTGCTGCTGGCGATCCCCGCCTGGATTCTTTTCGAGCTTGGCATTCTGCTGGCAAGGCTCGTGGAGAAGCAGCGCGACGAGGTGATGTAGCCAGCCTAAGAGCGCTGCTGTTCACGCCGCTTTCTAGAGTCGATACCCACAGTCAATCTCCTACAGCATCAGACGGCTGCTGCGCCTACCGATGTGTATAATTTCCTGCTCTTATACACATCATGAGAGGCAGCATGCGAACCAATATCGATATCGACGACAAGCTGCTGGCTGACGCGATGGCTGTCACCGGGGCAAAGACCAAACGGGAAGTGGTGGAACTCGGTCTGACTAACCTTGTGCAACTGAAGCGCCAGGAGCGCATTCGCGGCTTCCGAGGGAAACTTCGTTGGACCGGTGACCTCGAGCAACTGCGGCTGGGGCCGAACCGAAAAGACGAATGATCGTCGTCGATTCAAGCGTCTGGATCGATTATTTCAACGGCAACAAGACCGTGGAAGCCGACTACCTGGATCAAATACTGGGCTACGAGCCAATACTCGTGGGCGACCTCATTCTGCTTGAGGTGCTGCAAGGGTTTCGCTCAGAGGCAGACTTTCGCGCAGCAAAATCACTCATGGAAGATCTACCAACCCGCCAGTTGCTTAACCCCACCCGAGCCATCGTTGCAGCCAACAACTTCCGGTCTCTGAAAAAGCGAGGCGCTACCGTGCGTAAGGCGGCTGACGTAATCATCGGCAGCTACTGCATCGCCGAGGGCTTACCCCTGCTCTTCTCCGACCGCGACTTCGCGCCAATGGTGAAGCATCTGGGCCTGCAATCCGCGATGAACGATGCATAAGCAGCTAAATCTCATCGTGATATCGGAGGAAAAGAGGGAAATGCCGCTTCAGCGCTCCAGCAGAAACGTTACCGGCCCGTCATTGGTGAGGGATACCTGCATGTCCGCGCCGAAGCGCCCGGTTGCTACCGGCGCATGGCGGCTTCGCAGCAGTTCAACAAAACGTTCGTAACACGCCTCGGCGTGCTCCGGCGGAGCGGCCGTCGAGAAGCCCGGTCGCTTGCCGCGGCGGGTGTCGGCGGCGAGAGTGAATTGAGAGACAACTAGCACGCCACCGCCAACATCCACAACGCTGCGATTCATGGCCTTGTCATCGTCGGCAAAAATCCTGAGGCCCAGCAACTTCTCCACGAGCCATTCGATCTCTGCGTCACCGTCCTCGGGAAAAACGCCCAGAAAGACCAGCAGACCCTGATCGATGGCGCCAACGGTCTCTCCAGCAACGTCCACCTGAGCCTCGGAAACCCGCTGCAGCAGCGCGCGCATCAGCCCGCCGAGGCGTCCCGCTCTGCCGCACGCTCGCGCTTTGCCTTGTTGCGCTCGTGCTCTTTCAGGTAGCGCTTACGGATGCGGATGGATTTCGGCGTCACTTCCACAAGCTCGTCATCGTTGATGAACTCAAGCGCCTGCTCGAGGCCCATCTTCACAGGCGGTGTCAGCAGGATGTTCTCGTCGCTGCCGGCCGCGCGAACGTTCGTGAGCTTCTTCTCCTTCATGGGATTAACCGGCAGATCGTTATCGCGGCTGTGAATGCCGACCACCATGCCTTCGTAGATGGGATCGTTCGGATCGACCATCATCCGGCCGCGGTTCTGCAGATTGAAAAGCGCATAGGCCACGGCTTTACCTTCGGCATTGGCAACAAGCACGCCGTTCACCCGTTGACCTACCTCGGCCTCCGTGCGCGGGCCGTAACCGGCGGACGCATAGGTAAGAATCCCCGTGCCGGAGGTGATCGACAGAAACACCGGGCGGTAGCCCATGAGGCCCCGGGTCGGGATTCGGAAGCGCAGGCGCACCCGACCGCGACCGTCCGGGAGCATGTCTTCGAGCTCGCCGCGGCGCTCGCCGAGGGACTCCATGACCTTACCCTGATGGGCTTCTTCGATGTCAGCCGTAACCATCTCGTAAGGCTCAGTAACCTTGCCGTTCTCTTCCCGGGTGATCACCTGCGGGCGTGACACGGCGAGCTCGTAGCCTTCCCGACGCATGGTTTCGATGAGCACCGAGAGGTGCAGCTCGCCGCGCCCGGACACTTCAAAACGATCGGGATCCGGTGTTTCCGCAACGCGCAGGGCCACGTTGTGCAGCGCCTCCCGTTCGAGGCGTTCTTTCAACTGGCGGCTGGTGAGGTAATCGCCCTCTGTGCCTGCAAACGGTGAGGTGTTCACGCAGAACATCATCGTCAGCGTTGGTTCGTCCACGGTGAGGGTCGGTAACGCTTCCGGAGCGTCCGGGGAACAGATCGTATCGGAGATACTCATGGCGTCGAGGCCGGTCACGCAGACAATGTCGCCGGCCTCAGCCTGCTCCCGCTCAACGCGCTCGAGGCCCTGATAGCCAAGAATTGTCTGCACCCGGGCTTTACGTTCCTGCCCTTCGCGGTCCAGGACAAGCACCGGGGTATTGCGATTCAACACGCCTCGGCTGATGCGGCCGATACCAAGCACGCCAAGATACGTGGAGTAGTCGAGGGCACTGATCTGCAGCTGCAGAGGACCGTCCACGTCTACCGCTGGCGCGGGCACCTTCTCGACGATCATGTCCAGAAGTGGGCGCATGCTGTCTTCGAGCGCATCCGGCTCGAGCCCTGCCTGGCCATTGATGGCGGAGGCATAAACCACCGGAAAGTCGAGCTGCTCGTCGCTGCCGCCGAGGTTATCGAAAAGGTCAAACACTTCGTCTATCACCCGGTAGGGCTCCGCGCCGTCGCGGTCCACCTTGTTCACGACAACAATCGGATTCAGACCGGCGGCAAACGCTTTCTGCGTGACAAAGCGCGTCTGCGGCATCGGGCCTTCAACGGCGTCCACGAGCAACAGCACCGAATCCACCATGGACAGGATCCGTTCAACCTCGCCGCCGAAGTCCGCGTGCCCGGGTGTGTCGACGACGTTGATGCGATGGCCTTCGTACTCGATGGCCGTGTTCTTCGAAAGGATGGTGATACCGCGCTCACGTTCGAGCTCGTTGGAATCCATCACCCGTTCCTGATTCGCGGCTGCGCCGGAAAGCAGACCCGTCTGTTGCAGCAGACAGTCCACGAGGGTGGTTTTGCCATGATCGACGTGCGCGATGATGGCGACATTGCGTAGCTTGTTCTGGGACACTAGACTCGCCGGCCGATTTCAAGAGGCACCCGCTTCCGCCCTCTGCGCCGGCTCAACTGTGATCTGCCGGGCCGCAGGCTGAAGCTTTTGAGCTCGTTCGAGCCCGAGGGTGCGGGTTGAGCGCTCCGGGAAAGTCCGGGCGCCAAAAAAGGTGCGCAAGTATGCCGAAAGCGAAACGGGCTGTCGCGCTCATTTCCGGTGGTCTCGACTCCATGCTCGCGGCCCGGGTGGTCATGGAGCAGGGCGTCGAAGTGGAAGGTGTGAACTTTTTCACCGGCTTCTGCGTGGAAGGCCACACGCACGCGATTCGGGAAACGAAGCGGGCAACCCCGAAACGGAATAACGCCCTCTGGGTGGCCGAGCAGCTCGGCATCCGCCTGCATATCGTCGACGTGATTGAGGAGTACAAAGACGTCCTGCTCAACCCAAGGCACGGTTATGGGGCAAATCTGAACCCCTGCCTTGACTGCAAGGTGTTCATGGTCAGGAAGGCGGCCGCCCTGCTGACGGACCGGGAAGGTCCCGCGGGGAACTTCATGACCGAGCACGGCTTCGATTTCATCATCACCGGGGAGGTGATCGGACAGCGCCCGAAAAGCCAGCGCAAGGCCACCATGCCGCTGATTGCCTCCGAATCCGGCGCCGACGACCTGCTGCTGCGGCCGCTTTGTGCCCGGTTGCTCGAGCCCACCCTGCCGGAACGGGAAGGCTGGGTAGACCGCGACAAGCTCTATGACTTCCATGGTCGCAGCCGCAAGCCGCAGATTACCCTGGCCGAATCCTTTGGCTTCGACGATTGGTCCCAACCCGCCGGAGGCTGCTGTTTTCTAACTAACCCGCAGTACTCGAATAAACTCGTTGACCTCTGGGAAGCCCGCGGCAGCCGCGACTACGAACTCGATGACGTGATGCTGCTGAAGGTCGGCCGCCACCTGCGCCCTGCCCCACATTTCAAGCTGATCATCGGTCGGGAGGAAGGCGAAAATCGGTATCTCGAGGGATACCGGAACACCTTTATTGCCCTCACTCCCCTGAGCCACAACGGCCCGCTGTGTCTGATCGACGGTGATACGGAGGCGGAAGATCTGACGCTCGCAGCGCAGATCCTCGGCCGCTACACCCAGGGCCGAGACGCGGATGAAGTGGTGATGACCCTGAGCCGACCGGACGGGACCCGGGAGGAACTTAGGGTGGCACCCATGGGCATCGACGACATCCAGGCGGATTGGCATGTCGGCGGTTGAAACCCTCGATGCTCGGGGGTTACTGTGCCCCCTGCCGGTCATCAGAGCCCAGGACCAAATTCGCTGCCTGCCCCCGGGCGCGAGCCTCGAAGTTCTGGCGACCGATAGAGGTACCCTGCAGGACATTCCTGCCTGGTGCCGGGTCCACGGCCACGAACTCGAGAGTTCGGCGACCGAGGAGGCTGAAGCGGGGGGAGGACTCGTCTACCGTTTTCGGATCAGGGTTCGCGGTTAGCAGCAAAGCACGCACCATAGAAGTGCGCGAACCGCGACATCGAGACTCAGGCACCCATCGGGTGCGCGTCCGACGCCTCGATGACCTGGAACGCCGGGGAAAACAACGTCTCTCCTGTGGCAATTTATTTACCTCATGACCCGCCTCGCGCCCAGCGGCAACGCTGAGCCCTTACCAAGAGAGAGGCGATAGCTAAGGAATCGGGACGAGAGAGATGTCTGATAACACACTGAAAATGATCAAAGAGTACGACGTGAAGTGGGTGGACCTGCGCTTCACAGATCCGAAGGGGAAAGAGCAGCACACGACAATCCCGGCAGCGCGCCTGGACGCCGACGCGCTCGGGGACGGCTTCATGTTTGATGGCTCCTCCATCGCCGGATGGAAGTCCATCAACGAGTCAGACATGATCCTCATGCCCGACGACGACACCCCGGTCATCGACCCTTTCCGTGACGACACAACCCTTAATCTGCGCTGCGATATCGTCGAGCCCTCGACCATGCAGCCCTATGATCGGGACCCCCGGTCCATCGCCAAGCGCGCCGAAGCCTACCTCGGCTCCACAGGTATCGGTGACACCGCCTACTTCGGCCCGGAGAACGAGTTCTTCGTCTTCGACGACGTCCGCTGGAAGGTTGAGATGAGCGGCGCCTCCTACCACATCGGCGCGGAAGAAGCGGCCTGGGAGTCGCACAACGAATTCGAAGGCGGCAACCTCGGCCACCGTCCGTCCGTGAAAGGCGGTTACTTTCCGGTCCCGCCGGTGGATTCCGCAGCGGACCTGCGCTCCGCCATGTGCAGCGCCATGATGGCCATGGGCCTTGAGGTTGAAGTACACCACCACGAGGTGGCCACGGCCTGCCAAAACGAGATCGGCGCCCGCTTCAACACGCTGGTTCGGAAGGCCGACGAAGTACAGATCTACAAATACTGCGTGCATAACGTTGCCGATGCCTACGGTAAGACGGCCACCTTCATGCCGAAGCCTCTCGTTGGCGACAACGGCAACGGCATGCACGTGCATCAGTCGATTGCCAAGGGCGACACGAACGTGTTCCACGGCGACGCTTACGCCGGTCTCTCCGAAACTGCGCTCTTCTACATCGGCGGCATCATCAAGCACGCCCGGGCTATCAACGCCTTCGGCAATGCCTCGACCAACTCCTACAAGCGCCTTGTGCCCGGCTTCGAAGCGCCCGTACTACTCGCCTACTCGGCCCGCAACCGTTCGGCGTCGATCCGTGTGCCTTACATCCAGGGCGGCAATCCGCGCGCCTACCGCATCGAGGTCCGCTTCCCGGACAGCACCGGCAATCCGTATCTGACGTTCGCCGCCATGCTCATGGCCGGCCTCGACGGCATCAAGAACGAGATCCATCCAGGCGACTCTTTCGACAAAGATCTTTACGATCTGCCGCCGGAGGAGTTGGCTGATGTGCCGACCGTTGCCAGTTCTCTCGAGCAGGCGCTGGAAGCCCTCGATCAGGACCGCGATTTCCTGAAGGCCGGCGACGTCTTCAGCGATGGCGCCATCGACGGCTACCTGGCGCTCAAGCAGGAAGAGGTGGATTACCTGAACTCCACCACACACCCGGCTGAGTTCGAGATGTACTACAGCGTCTGATCTCGATAGCGAAGGGCGAGTCCCTGCGGCTCGAGGGATTCGCTACCGGCTTCACAAAGCCTCAATTCCGTTACGTGTTGAGGCTTTTTTTTGCCTCCTGAGCCAGCAGAATCGGCAAGAGCCGGCAGTATCTGCCGTTAACTAGTGCTAACGTCCAGGCGCGTGGCCAGAACAGCGCCCACAGGTTCAGGCCCGATTCAGCCAGAACAGTTAAGCTGCTGAGCTGTTGAGAGATTAGCAAGTAGACTGAGTATTTTTGCGATGACTGGAAGAGAGACTGGAAGAGAGACTGGAAGAGACACCGGACAAGAGACCGGAAAAGAAACCCGAACACGAACCAGTCACCGGGTACTGATGGCGCTGGCCCTGCTGGCGCTGGCCCTGCCGCAGGCAGCGACCGTCGCAGCCGGAGAAGGCCGCATCTTTCGCACGGTTGATGAGGACGGCAACGTCGTCTTCACCGATATCCCACCCCGGGAAGAAGTTGAAAGCGAGCAGATCGTTGTTGAAACCCCGAACTCCTTCGCCATCGACGAAGCTGTGCCTCAGGAAGCAAGAGACCTCTGGGTTGTGGAGACACCGGAGGCCGGTGAAGAGCCGACTTTCCGCTATACGACCCTGGGCGTTGCCTCGCCTCAGGATGACGAACCGATCCGCGAGAACTCCGGCAACATCTCCATCATCGCCAACGTGGCGCCCAGGCTGCAGAGCGGTCACGTCATGCGTCTGCTCATGGATGGCGCCGTCGTCCAGGAAGGCCCTCAGTCCACCTTCAATCTCGCCAATGTCGACCGGGGTACGCACACCATCGCCCTGGAGATTGTCGATGAGAACGGCAGGGCCATGATCCGCTCAGATGACTCCACCTTTCACATGCTCCGCTTCCGGATTCCCTGATTGGATCGACCTCGCGCCCCATAGCGGAGCGCACTACTTTGGTGCATACTCTTTCTCGCGTGGCGGGTGGCAAATCTCTTGCCGCTCAGCGAGATTTCCTGTGTTTCAGGATTCCAGGGAGTAAGTGAACGCTTACTAACTAGCCTCCCGGAAACGGTGCAGAATTGGACCGTATCTTGCTACCCCATTCAGATCCCACTAGGGAGTCGCCCCGGGAAGGCGCATTTGACCAAACAACTTCAACAGGCAGACGTGATCGACATGCTGCTCACCGCCGTTGTGGTGGTGAACGCAGATCTGACGATCGCCTATATGAATCCCGCCGCGGAGTCGCTCTTCGGTACGAGCGTCGGCCGCGCTGTGGGTCAGAAACCGGACCTGCTGCTCTACGACGAGGGCGCGGACCTCTTTGGCGCGCTCAAAGACATTTTCGAATCAGGGCTGACCTTGACGCGTCGGGCCGAGGAGTTCCGGACCCGCCAGGGTCAGGACGTCATCGCCGACCTGACCATCTCCCTGGATCCGATCATGGAGGTGCTGGTCGTTGAGCTTCAGCCCATGAGCCGGCTGATCCGCATCAACCGCGACGATCGCAACCGCACCACCTTCAAAACCACCCGCGAGCTGATTCGAGGACTCGCCCACGAAGTCAAAAACCCCCTTGGCGGTTTGCGGGGTGCAGCCCAGCTCCTCGAGCGAGAACTCGACAGCACGGATCAGCGGGAATACACCCAGGTGATTATCCAGGAGGCGGATCGGCTGACCCACCTGGTCGACCAGCTCCTCGGACCCAATCGCGAGCCCCGCACCTCGAGCTTCAACATCCATAGGATCCTAGAGCATGTGATCCGGCTCGTTGAGTCCGAATACGGCGAGCGCATCCTCTTTGAGAGGGATTACGACCCGAGCCTGCCGGAGCTCTACGGGGACGAAGATCAGATGATCCAGGCGATCCTGAACATGGTGCGAAACGCCGCCCAATCCCTCATCGAACATCCCGACACGCCGGCACCGACAATCACCCTGCGATCCCGGGTGGTCCGTACGTTCACCATCGCCGGCATAAAACACCGCATGGTCGCCAGGATTGAGATCTGCGACAACGGTCCAGGGATCGAAGAATCAATGATCGACGAGATTTTCTATCCGATGATCACCACCCGCGCCGACGGCAGCGGTCTCGGCCTCGCTATCACCCAATCGGTCATCGGTCAGCACGGCGGGGTGATCGAATGCGAGAGTCAGCCGGGCAGCACCTGCTTCAGCGTTTTCCTGCCCCTCGAAGGGGGAGACCAGGAAGACCTGCAGGCGGAAAAAGCAATGAATGGAATTGAGCAGTAAATGAGTAATCGTGTCTGGGTCGTCGACGACGATCGGTCCATCCGCTGGGTCCTGGAGAAGGCCATGTCGCAGGCTGGGATATCCATCTCCGCCTTTGCATCCGCCGACCACGCCATGCACCACCTTCATGATGAGCGGCCGACCGCGGTGATCACCGACGTGCGTATGCCCGGCACGGACGGCCTCGATTTCATAGAACACATCCACACGGCTTACCCGGATCTGCCCGTCATCATCATGACTGCCCATTCCGATCTGGATAGCGCCATCAACGCCTATCAGAGCGGCGCCTTCGAATACCTGCCGAAACCCTTCGACGTGGACGATGCGCTGGCCATCGTCAAGCGAGCCATGGCAGCCGCCGCAGAGAGCGCAGAGGCAGAAAGCGCCCAGCCGCTTGGCGACGACCGGGCCATGCAGCAGGAAATCATCGGCCAGGCCGCCGCCATGCAGGAGGTCTTCCGGGCCATCGGTCGCCTTGCCAATTCCAACGTCACCGTCCTGATCCGCGGCGCTTCCGGTTCCGGTAAGGAGCTCGTCGCCCAGGCCCTGCACCGGCACAGCCCCCGCTCAGAAGGCACCTTCGTTGCCCTGAACATGGCCGCCATTCCGAGAGAACTTGTGGAATCGGAGCTCTTCGGCCACGAGAAAGGCGCCTTTACCGGCGCCAACAGCCGGCGCGTGGGCCGCTTCGAACAGGCCAACGGCGGCACGCTGTTCCTCGACGAAATCGGCGACATGCCCCAGGACACCCAAACACGACTCTTGCGGGTACTGGCAGACGGCGAGTTCTACCGCGTGGGCGGCCACTCGCCGATCAAAGTGGACGTGCGCATCATCGCGGCCACCCACCAGAACCTGGAAACCCGCGTGCGCGAGGGCAGCTTCCGCGAGGATCTGTTCCATCGCCTGAATGTGATAAGCGTCCACGTGCCGATGCTTTCGGAACGACGCACAGATATTCCGCTGCTCGCCCGGCACTTCCTGGATCGCGCCGCCGAGGAACTGGGCGAAGAGTCAAAAGTGCTGCGCCCGGAGACC
>JBCDDI010000040.1:0-13161 GCA_039180365.1 Pseudomonadota bacterium | reverse complement strand
TCTCCGAGTCCGTCACCGAGTATCGCGATCAGAACGGCGAGCTGGTGATCACGGCCACTGGCGTTGGTGTGCGCACCGAACGCCCGGTAGACAGCTAGGGGGAAACATGGCGCTCAAAGCAAGTGATCTCAATATCGGCGACACCTACAGCGAAAGCCTCGTGGAAGATCTGAAGCGAACGCAGATCGTGCAGTACGCGGGTGCCTCCG
This sequence comes from Pseudomonadota bacterium, assembly GCA_039180365.1. Taxonomy (GTDB): domain Bacteria; phylum Pseudomonadota; class Gammaproteobacteria; order Pseudomonadales; family Azotimanducaceae; genus SZUA-309. The sequence goes on along the minus strand of JBCDDI010000040.1, from coordinate 12,952 downwards.
GCGACTACAACCCGCTGCACACGGACGAGGTCTTCACGACCAAGGTTGCCGGCTATCCGACGGTTTTCGCCCACGGCATGCTCACCATGGGCATGACGGGCGGCATGCTGACGAACTACGTCGGCGACGGACGTCTCACGAAGTACGGTGTGCGTTTCACCAACCAGGTCTGGCCCGGCGACACGCTCACGGGGACGGCCACGGTAGAAAGCGTGGAAAACGGCATCGCCCGCTTCCAGGTGGAAACCAAAAACCAGGACGGCACCACCGTGCTCTCCGGCTACGCGGAAGCGCGCGTCGACTGACCGCGATGGCCGGGCCTTCGGGCCCGGCTTGATCCGCTGACCTTCTTACCCGTTTACGCTTTCGCTCTTCCCGTCCTGGACAACTTTCGCCCTTATGCCGCGCTCAGCTCGCTGATGCGCTCGGCCAGGCGCTGGCTTAAGTCACTTTCCGGCTTCATGACAATGCGCTCGTTCAGATAGCGTGTCGCCATTTCTCCGTTCCCGCTCCGGGCCGCTGCAAAAATGAGCGTCCAGGTAATGAGATCACGCTGGGCGTGGCTACCACCGAAAGCCTGGGCTGCGTCCCGCAGTCGAGCGAGTGCCGTCGCCGCGTTTGTGAAGTCTTCCGTAACAAAGGCACGCAGGGCGATAACGAGAGGCAGGGCGAGCTCAGTGTTCAGCACCGGATCACAATCGGTGCTGTCAGCCCGTTCCAGGCGCGCGGCGAGCTGCGTCAGGGCGGCTGCATCGTCTACCAGGGCCAGAGCCACTGCCGCATGAAAGTCGTTAAAGGCGTAGTAGGCGCCGCCGTCTTCGATCTGCGTCCGCCAGAAATCGGCAACGGGTTCGGCGCGGCTGCCGATGTCCACCCCGAGGAGTTTCAGGCGCCAGAGCAGGGCGGCGGCATCGATCATGTTTAGAGCGAAGCGGGCGTCGGGCGTGGCCAGTTCCGTATCGAACAGCTTAAGCGCCTCATGGTCCTGGCCCTGCTCCAGGTGAAAAAGCGCCAGATGCCACCAGATGTGATAGGCAAAGCCGCTGTCCGGTGCCCAGAGCGAGGCGGTCGCTGCCAGGTGTTCGGCGCCCTCCGCGGCCCGACCCTGCATCTCCAGTACATGAGCGAGGGCGTGATTGGCCCAGGGGTTTTCCGGGGCAAGTTGAAGAGACGCGCGCGCGGCGGTCTCGGCTTCCGGATAGTGATTGCACTCTTCCAGGCCGAAGGCGTGCATGCCAAGGACTTCCGCATAGCCTGGGGTTTCCGGCGTCCAGCAGGGCAGCACCCGATTGACCCGATTGCGCAGGCTCCAGAGATCGCCCTGGAAGAAATCGAGGTTATGGCCAAGGTGCAGGGCAAGCAGGTCCGTTGGTTCTGCAAGGAGCAGCTGCTCATAGGTGGCCGATGCCTTGCGCCAACGACGGTTAAGCATCTGCCTTGCAGCCTCGAAAAGGCCCCGCTCCCGCGGCGAATTGCCAAGGCAGGCTTCAGCCTTGGCCAGGCTACCGGCGGCGCCCGCGGCAAAACGTCGCTCCGTAAAACCGAGCAGCACCAGCGCCCGGAAGCTGTGCGCCAGAGACCAGTCAGGCCACTCGCGAATCACCGGTTTGATGAGCGCCAGCGGATCGCCGCGAAAGCGGGTGAGCGCCTGCTCGGCCGCGGTGAACGCCCGAGCGGCCTCGCTTGTTGGGGCGGCGCCGAGGAGCCCGCCGGCGCTGGTCATGACGCTGGAATGACCTGGCGGAAAGGTCGGATCGTGACCCGTCCAAAAAGTCCTGCCTGCGTGTAAGGGTCATCGGCGTTGATGGCGGCAATTTCGTCGGCACTGTCCGCTTCGATGATGAAAAGGGAGCCGACCATGCCTTCTCCGTCGTCGCTCAGCATGGGTCCGGCCAGACGGATACGCTCGCTCAAGGTGCCCACGTAAGCCAGATGCTTCTCCCGGTTGGCGAGTCTGAGCTCAAGGCTATCGGGTTTGTCTTCGCAGATGAGGGCGAACAGCATAAGGTCTCCTTCGGGTCAGTCCGTGTGTGCGGCGCCGTGCTCAGGGCACGATGTGGGTCGGCGTTTGGCGCTCAGTGCAGGGCGCTTTTCAACGCTGCTGCGACCTCGTCGAAGGCGGCCTTCGATGAGGGGAAGAGGGCAGCGGTTGCGAGAAAATCATGCACCAGTCCGTCGTAACAGCGTAGCTCCGCCTGACCGCCGGCAGCCTTCAGGGCTTCCGCATAGGCATTGCCTTCGTCGCGGAGGGGATCGTACTGGGCGGTGACCACAAGCGCCGGCGGCAGCCCCGCGAGGGAGTCGGCCAGCAGCGGGCTCGCTGCGGGTTCACCGCGGCGGCTCGCATCCGGGCAATAGGTATCCCAGAACCAGACCATGGTGTCTTTCTCGAGGAGATAGCCTTCGCCGTTTTCCGAGTAGGAGCCGCGGCTCAGATCGTGGTCCACCACCGGATAGGCGAGGAGCTGAAAATCGATGGCAGGCCCGTCGCCGTCCCGAGCCATCTGTGAAACCACGGCGGCCAGATTCCCACCGGCGGATTCGCCGCCCACGGCCAGCTTGCCGTTGCCGCCAAGGGCATCTGCTGCCGCTGCCGCCCAGACAGTGGCCGCATAAGCATCTTCCACAGCCGCCGGGTAGGGGTGTTCCGGTGCCAGCCGATAGTCCACAGAGACCACGATGCAGCTCGCGGCCTCCGCCAGGCTTCGACTGGCACTGTCCGCCGTGTCGAGGTCACCGATCACCCAGCCGCCGCCGTGAAAGTTCACCAGAATGGGATGTGGGCCGTCACTGGTCGGATGGTAAATACGCACCGGAATCTCGCCCGCAGGGCCTGGAATCATCTGATCCTCGATGCGGCCGATGGGCAGCTCAGGATTCACCGGACGCATGACCTTGTACATTTCCCGCCCCTCTGCCGGGCTCAGATCACTGAGCTTGGGCCCCGGCTCTTCGGCGAGCTGGGCGAACATGGCCTGATATTCCGGTGCGAGCATGAGCTTTCTCCCCGTTTGTAGGTGCCGCAGTGTAGTTGCCGCAGTCACAGTTGCGACGGGCGTGACTGGTCTTCTTCTTGTCAGTCTTCGCCGATCTGTGTGCCCACTGGCGGCGTTATGGTCCGACAGCGGCGCCACTCTGCTGACGCCGTTTTGTCGGGCAGACCATGTAGAATGTTCGCTTTCCAGCGTAAGCACAACTTGGGCAAGCGCGTCACAGCTTCTGGAGCAGCAATGAGTTCACTGAATACCCCCTCCTCCCATCTCCTGGACGGCGAAGAAGACATGGCCGACGCCGCCAAGCAGTTCGGGTTCCTGGAAAACACCCTCATGAAGAACCGGACGGTGACCCTGTTCGGTGAGATCGATCAGGTTGTGGCCCGCCGGACCGCGGAAAAGCTGCTGGCCCTGTCCTACGAATCCGATGATCCGATCACCATCTACATCGGGTCTCCCGGCGGCCACGTGGAATCCGGCGATACGATTTACGACATGATCCAGTTCATCAAACCGACCGTGCGCACCGTCGGCACAGGCTGGGTAGGCAGCATCGCCACCCACATCTATCTCGCACCGGAGAAGGAAAACCGCTTCTGCCTGCCGAACACGCGCTTTCTCATTCACCAGCCGGCTGGTGGTTTCGGTGGCACCGCGGCCGACGTGGAGATCCACGCCCGGGAGATCCTGAAGACGCGCGAGCGCATCAACCAGACCATCGCCGAGCGCACCGGGCAGCCTCTGGAGCGAGTCGCGAAGGACACCGATCGCGACTACTGGATGAGCCCCGAAGAGTCCGTTGAGTACGGCATCGTCGGCCGCATCATCCAGAACATCGGCGAGATCGACTGACCGAATCGTGATGACGTCGGCGGCCGAACGCACAGCGCTTAAGGTCGCCGGCAAACTTTCGGCGGAACTCCTCCGCCCTCGCGACGCGAGCGCACTCCTGGTGCTGGCTCACGGCGCCGGTGCCGACTTCCGCCACGCGAACATGACGTCGATCAGCGACGCCCTGGCGGGGCAAGGTGTTGCCACGCTGCGCTTCAACTTTCCTTTCATGGAAGAAGGCCGGCGCCGGGTCGATGCCCAGGCCATATCCGTTGAAACCATCGCATCCGCCCTTGCGGCCGCGTCCAGTGCCGCTGGCGATCTCCCCTGTTTCCTCGGTGGCCACAGCTACGGCGGTCGCATGGCCTCTCATGCGATGGCGGAGGCGGTCCCCGGCAGCGACGGCGTTCGCGGGCTCGTATTCTGCTCCTTTCCCCTGCACCCACCGAAAAAACCGGCTACAGATCGCGCGGCGCATCTGTCTGGGATCAGCGTGCCAATGCTGTTCCTGAGCGGCAGCCGCGATGCGCTGGCGACCCCTGAGCTGCTTGAGGAAGTGGTCGCCGGACTCTCAGGCAACGCACGCCTGTACTGGTTGGATACGGCAGACCACAGCTACAAGGTGCTGAAACGCTCCCGGCAGATAGAAGAGAACGTTTTCGATGAGCTCGCCGGTGAGGCGGTAGATTTCATGAACGCGCTGCTCTGAAGCCTGGTGCAAGCGCTAAGGATGACCTGCCCTTGGCACTCCAGAGTGCCGCCTAAGCTTTACCGAAATTCTTGATCCGCTCTGCGGTGTCCGGCCCGGCCCCCGGGCTCGTGGCTCGCTCCCAGGCGAGTCCATCCGACAGGCTCCGTTCGAGGCCGCCGTTGACGAGCTGTTTGTCCATACGCAGCGTGTGCCAGGAGTTCTCGAGGAACGATCGTGCCATGGTGACAGCCTCATCCAGCACCGCATCGTCGGCCACGCACCGATTCGCCAGCCCCATGGCCGCCGCTTCGGCACCGCCAACCACGCGGCCGCTGAACATCATTTCTTTAGCCGCTAACAGTCCGACCCGACGCGGCAGGCGCTGACTCATGCCCCAGGTTGGGGACATGCCCCATTTACCGTGGGTGTCGGAAAAGCGGGTCGACTCCCCGGCAACCAGCAGATCGCAGGCGATGGCCAGTTCCAGGGCGCCCGTATAACAGTGACCCTGCACGGCCGCGATGACCGGCTGCGGCAGCTGCTCGATGGCCTCCAGCGTTTCCGCCTGAAAAGTCGGTGACGGCGCCCGTTCCCCGGACTGGATCGCTTTCAGATCGTTGCCGGCCGAAAAAGAGCGGCCCTTGCCGCAGAGGATGACGCAGCCGATCTCATCGGTGGCCTCGGCGAGGGCGTCGACGTGTTCCCGCAGCGTCACGAACAGGTTCGGCGACAGGGCGTTCAGCGCATCGGGACGATTCAGGCTCAGAATCGCCAGTCCGTCCTGGTCTTCGCGGGTTACCAGTTGTTCACTCATTGTGCCTCCCGGGTTCTCTTCGTTTGCCACATAATGCACGGCTGCCGAAGTAAGGAACACCATGAGCACCAGGAAACCCAGGCTCGCCGTTATCGGCGGTGGTATGGCCGGAATCTCCGCCGCAGCCCGCGCCGCCGCAGACTTTGAGGTAACGGTTCTCGAGGCGGAGCAGCAACCCGCCTACCACAGCTCAGGCCGCTCGGCGGCCGTTGCCATCGAGTGTTATGAAAACGAGGTTGTGCGAGCGCTGACGGTTCCGGGCATGGACTACCACCGCGCCCATGGTGCGAAGCCCATTGGCTGCGTCACCCTGGCCGACGCCGACCATCTTGCGGAACTGGACGCTTTCGAAGCCGAATGGGCGCCGCACTCCGACTCTCTCGTTGAGATGCCCCTGAACGAACTTTTCGAACGGATACCCGTGCTGCGGCCAGAAGCCGCAGTTCGTGTGCTCATCGAAACGGAGGCGCTGTCGCTTGACGCTCACGCACTGCTGGAGAGCTTTCGTAAACAGCTCCTCGACGCCGGTGGTCAGATTGTCGGTAATGCGCGCGTGGCAAACGTTGAGCGGGTGGATGGCGTCTGGCGGATCGGCTGCGCCGATGAAACCCTCGAGGCGGACATCATCGTTAACGCGGCCGGTGCCTGGGGCGACGAACTCGCGAAGCTCGCCGGCGTGCGCCCCCTTGGTCTCCAGCCGTTACGACGCACGGCCTTCCTGCTCGACACGGGGATGGACGTCAGCGACTGGCCCCTCGTGCATCGGGTTCAGGGTGGCCTCTACTTCAAACCTGAAGCGGGACTGCTCATGGTCTCCCTCGCAGATACCACCCCAAGCGCGGCCTGTGACGCCCAGCCCGAGGAGTTTGATCTGGCGGTGGCGGCCGATCGCTTCGAGCAGATGACAACGCTGAAAGTGGAACGCATGGCGCACAGCTGGGCTGGTCTACGCACCTTCCTGCCCGATGAGATCCCGGCGGCCGGCTACGACCCTGAGGTGGAGGGGTTCTTCTGGCTCGTTGGCCAGGGTGGCTTCGGTATTCAGACGGCACCGGCGCTCTCGGAACTCGCAAAAGACCTGCTTCTCGGAAAAGATCACGCACTCGCCGAGCGTGTGTCTCCGGGACGCCTGCGGCATGGATAACCGATTGCTCTTTCAAAGAAGTAGGAGAAAGGAGGTATGAAATGACAGAGGCACATGAGCCTGTGCAAGCGGCCCCGGTTTTTACGGCATCCGGGCTTCGTGATGCGCTGCAGCCGCATCTACAGCCGACGGATAGTCCGTCCCTCGAGAAGCATGCCAGGCAGATGAATGAGGACGCAGAGAGTCGGGCTGCCGTCTGTGGCGCCTTGAACTGGACCGCCTTTTCCGCACCGGCGGCGACAACGTCCGTCTACGATGCGATTGCCAACGGCGTCCTTGGCAGTACCCTGCCGGCAGCTGCCATTGCAGCGGATTCCGTGCCGCTGCCCGACCGCTTCTGGACGGCCTATGCAGAGGTCCTCACCGGTCCGCCGGAAGGTTACGACGCGGGCACCATCACAGCCGCCGTTGCCAGTCTTGGCGGCGCCGTGCATGAAGACTTCGGCGCCCTTGCGGAGGCGGCCGCCCAGGCCCACCCCGGTGCTGAACGCGCCGCGGCAAAGCCGGTACCGAAGATGATTGCCCTTGAAGAACTGGCGAGCTGCCCCGAAACCAGTCTTGGGAACACGCTGTATCGGATGCTCGTCGAGAATAACTTTGATCCGGAAGTGCTCGACCGCGAAGCCATTGGGCTGGCGGGACTCACCCCGGCGCTGCGCTATGTGAATACCCGCATCCTGCAGATGCATGATGTCTGGCACCTGGTGGCGGGTTATGAAACGACGAGCCTTCACGAGATCGCCATCTCCGCCTTCCAGCTCGCCCAGTTCGGGCATAACTACTCGGGCATGTTCCTGGCTACGGTAGCCACCCGCAGTCATTTGAGCGGAGGTGTCGGCTTTGAGGTGCTGTTCCGGACCGTCGCCGAGGCCTGGCAGCATGGCCGACAGACGACGCCGTTCATGGACATCGACTTCGAAACACACTGGCCGCAACCGATCGAGGAGATCCGTCGCCGTTTTGCCATCGAACCCTACGCCGGTACTTATCCCGCCGATCTCTTTGAGCAGCTGGCCGCCGCGGGCGGCTGACCCGCTGTCTTGAGAGTGGCGCCGTGCAGTTACACCCTGCCCGCCAGCTAGAGTCCCAGCACGAGCTTGGCGACGATGTTTTTCTGCACTTCGTTGGTGCCACCGGCGATGGAGCTGGCGCGCAGATTGAAGTAGCGGCTGAAGGCCATGGCGCCGCCGTCCGGCCCTGGCGTTGGCTGGTTTTCGCCCGGGAGGCTGTCCGGCTGGATGGCTCCGTGATAGGCCACGGCCTCCACGGCGAGCTCGGTGATGCGTTGACCGATATCGGCCCCCAGATTCTTCATGATGGAGGACTCCGGTCCCGGGTTTTCTCCCTGGGATAGCGCCGCCATGATGCGAAACTCCGTGAACTGATTGGCTTCGAGCTGGATGGCGGTTTCGTCGATGGCGCGTTTGAAGCTCTTGTCGTCCAGCAGCGTGCCCGACTCCACGGGCACTTCGGCCGCCAGGCGACGGATCCGCTCGAGGGCAGAACGGTGGGCGGCCGTGCCACCACCGCCGCGCTCAAACTCGAGAAGGTACTTGGCTACGGTCCAGCCCTGATGCTCCTCGCCGACCCGATTTTCCACCGGCACGCGCACGTCGTCGAAGAACACCTGATTCACCTCATGGGTGCCGGAGGCGAAGACGATGGGCTCAACGGTGATGCCGGGTGATTTCATGTCGAGCAGCAGGAAGGTGATCCCGTGCTGCGGCTTGTCAGAAGACTCCGTGCGCACGAGGCAGAACATCAGGTTTGCGTAGTGCGCGTGGGTGGTCCAGATTTTCGTCCCGTTCAGCACGTAGTGTTCGCCGTCGCGCCGCGCCGCAAGCTTCAGGCTCGCCAGATCGGAACCGGAACCGGGTTCTGAGTAGCCCTGACACCAGTAGTCTTCGCCGGAGAGGATCCTGGGCAGGTAGTAGTCTTTCTGTGCCTGCGTGCCATGGCCGATCAGCATGGGGCCACACATGCCGAGCCCCATGGGAGCCAGACTGGGGGCGCTCGCGAGCGTTGTTTCTGTGGTCCAGATGTAGCGTTCGATGAGGTCCCAGCCCGTGCCGCCGTATTCTTTGGGCCAGCTGGGTGCTACCCAGCCCTTGTCGAAGAGAATCCGGTGCCAGCGGATGTTGTGCTCATAGTCGAGGAAGATCCCGGGGCAGGCCCGCTGTGCGTCGCGCAGATCGTCCGGCAGGGACTCGTCGAGAAAGCGCCGAACTTCGTCACGAAAGGCTTCGTGGGCTTTGCTGAAGGTGATGTTCATCGGTCGATCTCCCGTACGGCTGCTTCGAGCTCAAAAACGTGTTCATCGTGGACCTCGAGGTCCCGAAGGGCGGCGGCGAGCTCCAGCAGGTAGTCGATGTTACGCCCACTTGGCCCTTCGGCGCCGTGGATCTGCCTGGCAATCTGAGTCAGCGGCGCGGGCCCGAGGTAAGCGAAGTTGTTGACCGGCGCAATGTACACCACACCTTCCGCCACCTCGTCGTGCTTGTGGAAATCCAGCTTAACGCTGTGCCGCTCGTAGCCGTTCTTCTCGCGATGGTCGAGCTGACTGAAGGTTTCTTCAACGATTGCAGCGTCGACGAGATAGCTCATGCCGGCGCAGCTTTCGCCCTGGGCTTCGATCAGCGTCACAACGCGCCCGGGCGCTTCCGGGATGCCGCGATGATCGTGGGAGCCCTGCCAGAACCTTCGACTCCAGCCCTGGATGCGCGCCGGGCGCCGATCCAGGTAATCAATGTCCGGGCGCCAGATGAGCGACCCATAGCCGAAGAGCCAGACGTGCACGGGATCAGGAGAGACCCACGGACACGTCGAAGGCCTGCTTAACGTCGCTCTGCAGCGCGGGATCAAGCAGGTACTCGGCGGTGGTCAGCGCCATGGTTTTGGCCCCATCGAGGGCTGCCGCGTCCCCGGACTCGGAACCGGCGTAGCGGGCGAAGTCCGGGTGGTGGATCACCACGCTGGGTGGGGAGCAGGCGAGCATCGGGTGAATCGACGGCACCCGATAGCTGACGTTGCCCATATCCGTGCTCCCGGCACCGCCCAGTGCATTGGGGCTTAGAAATTCCCGTCCGAGGGTTTCGCCATGGCGCTGGAAGGCATCGGCCAGAGGCCAGTTCGTATTGAGATCAAGATAGTCGACGCCGGCCCAGTTGACTTCGAGTTCAGCACCGCTGCCTTTTGCACCCGCTTCGAAGCAGGCCTGTACCCTGGGCTTCAGCGCGGCGAGGCGGCTTTCCGTGGCAGCGCGAACGTAGAAGCTGCCGATGGCTTTGTCCGGAACGATGTTGGGCGCCTGGCCGCCTTCGGTGATGATGCCGTGGATGCGTTCTTCGTCGCGGATGTGCTGGCGCAGGTTGGAGATTGCCTGATAGGCGAGGAGCAGACCGTCGAGGGCATTGATGCCTTTGTGCGGCATGGCGGAAGCGTGCGCCGAGCGGCCGTGGTAGATAACTTCGACCTCCGCCACGCAGATACAGGGCATGGTCGTGAGATTCACGCCGGCAGGGTGAATCATCATGGCGGCATCAACGCCGTCAAAAGCGCCGGCCCGGGCCATGAGCTCTTTGCCGCCGCCTTTTTCCTCTGCCGGCGTGCCGATGAGGCGAACCTGTCCGGGAAGCTCCGCTGCAACGGCCTGCAGTCCGAGCGTCGCGCCCAGAGCGGCCGTGGCGATGAGATTGTGACCGCAGGCGTGACCGATGCCCGGCAGGGCGTCGTATTCGGCAAGGATGGCGACAGTCGGTCCATCGCCTCTGGTCGGCAGTCTGGCTTCGAAGGCCGTTTCCAGGGTGAACACCCCGCGCTCAGCGGTGAGATCCTGCCCGTCGAGGGTGTCGCAGAGCAGGGCGGCGGCCTTGTATTCCTCGAAGGCGAGTTCCGGGTTGGCGTGAATCTCGCGGGAGACGGCGACCAGCGTCTCGCTCAGATCGTCAATTCTTTCTGTGATGGCGGCTGCCGTGGCCGCAGGCAGCTTGCTGCCGGGCTGATCGCTCATGATGCTGTCCCCAGGAGTTCGTGTCCGCGTTCGATTATGCAGGAAACGGCCGCCTTCCGGGCGGGATGCTGCCGCGGGCCAGGCTGCGGCTGCGTTGCTGTCGGTGGGTGGTGATGCGACTATCTTCTTCGAGGGCTGTGCCGGTGTCCGGCAATCAAATAGGGGGAAAAGGCTGTGGCCTATGAATACGAGATGCTGAACGTTGAGCGCCAAGGTCGCCTGGCGACCGTGACGGTCAGCAATCCGCCGATCAATCTCATCTCCATCCCGCTCTACCTTGAGCTCATGCAGCTTTCTGAAGAGCTGGCCGCCGATGACTCGCTCACGGTGGTGGTCATGAAAAGCGCTGACCCTGATTTTTTCCTAGCGCACTTTGATGTCGAGGCGATCCTGGCTTTTCCCACGGACACGCCTGCGGAGCGGAGCGAAACCCTGAACGACTATCACCAGATGTGCGAGCGCTTCCGGACCATGAATAAGGTAACCATCGCCCAGATTGAAGGCCGGGTTGGCGGTGGTGGCAGCGAGCTGGCGGCGAGTTTCGACATGCGCTTTGGGGTGCAGGGAAAGACGAAGATCAATCAGATGGAAGTGCCCATCGGCATCCTCCCGGGCGGCTCCGGTACGCAGCGCCTGCCGCGGCTGGTGGGCCGCGGCCGCGCTCTGGAGATCATCCTTGGCGGCGATGATCTCGATGCGGAAACTGCGGAGCGGTGGGGGTATCTCAATCGCATTTTTCCTGCCGGTGAGATCGATGGCTGGGTGCGGGCCTTTGCAGAGCGCATCGCGTCGTTTCCTCCGGAAGCAGTGCGGCTTGCAAAGGCCGCCACGGATGAGGCGGAAGGCGAGCTTCACGGAGGACTTGTGGAAGAAGCCTATCTGTTTCAGCAGCTGCTGAGGACGCCGGAAGCCCCGGCTGCCATGCGCCGGTTCCTTGAGCTGGGTGGTCAGACTCGCGAGGGCGAGCTCCGAGTGAACGAACTATCGGCTGAAATTGCTTCCGGGGGTTCAGACCCCACCTGAGAATGGTGCCCTGCCTGGCTATCGAGACGCTGACATTCGGGGAAACTCTCTCCCGCGATGGTCAGGCTGGCGGTGCCCTGGTGTTCCCAGAACTCGATGTTGTCACCTTCGTAGCGCGCCCCTGAAGCGGCGCGCGCTGGTGTCAGCGTGTAACGCTCATCCTCAGTTTCGAGGGTGGCGGCGCCTTCGCTGTAGCTCAGGCTGATCAGCTTCTCGCCGCAGAGAAACTGGAACTTGGGGTTATCAGGCGCTTCCGCGCAGCCGAAGCTGATACCGAGCAGCAGCGCCAGCACCAGCCCAGGGCCGCGGGCGGATCGATCAGCCACCGACGAGCGGCAGCAGCATCTGCCGGATGGGTTCACCGCCGACAGCGCCAATGGCATCAACCGCGGCCGGCAGAAAACGCTGCACGGTGTCTGGATCCATGCCGATTTTGCCGAGGGCCGACGTTAACCCTTCCGCACTGTTCAGCGGCAGGTCGAGAAGTCCCATGGACCGGGCTTTGTCCACATAGCCGCTGACGCCGGGAATGGCTTCAAGGACCTTCGCATAGTCATCACCGGACAGCTGGTTCTTCGCCAGCTCAAAGAGCCCGCCAAGACCGCCTTCCACCGCATCGCTGTCTGTTCCCAGGGTTCCGGCGAGCATGCTCGACAGCGAATCACCGCCCATTTCCTTTGCCTGATCCAGCAGATCGCCAAGCTGTGCCTGTGCGGTCCCTACGGTCATGAGCGCCAGAACGCCCAGAAAAATTGCAGCCATCCTTGTCATCGTTGTCCTCCTTGATGAATGTTCCGCATCAGACGATGCGGCTGTCTGTTTTGCCCCAGTAGGCGTCCTTGATGATGCGCTTGTAGAGCTTGCCGGTCGGGAGCCTAGGTAGCTCGTCCATGAAGTCTATACTGCGCGGACACTTGTAGTGCGCAATATGCTCTCGGGCGTATTCGAGCAGCTCCTCCGCCAGAGCGTCGTCGGCGGTGATGCCGTCGGCCACCTGCACCACGGCTTTGACCTCTTCCCCCATCTCCTCGTTAGGTACCCCGATCACGGCCACGTCAGCCACTTTCGGATGCAGGATCATCGCATCCTCGATCTCCTGCGGATAAATATTCACACCGCCGGAGATGATCATGAAGGTGGCGCGGTCCGTGAGATACAGGAAGCCGTCGTCGTCTACATAGCCCACATCGCCGAGGGCACTCCAGTTCGGGTGCTCGGGATGCTGGGCGTCTTTGGTCTTCTCTTTGTCCTTCAGATACTCGAAGGGCATTTCCGGCAGCTCGAAGTAGACGATGCCCGGCTCACCGTTTGGCAGCTCTTTGCCGTCCTCATCACAGATATGGATGGTGCCGAGAATCGGCCGGCCTACCGTGCCCGGGTGGGCGAGCCACTCCTCGGGCGTGACGTGGGTGAAGCCGTTCAGCTCCGTACCGCCGTAGTACTCGTA
>JBCDDI010000039.1:0-13205 GCA_039180365.1 Pseudomonadota bacterium | reverse complement strand
GCTCCGGCGGCCGACGCCGACGGCGGCGCCGCCGGCCTGCGAAAGCGGCCTGATTGATCTTCAGCGCATCAGCGCAAAGCAGGCCCGGAGCTCGGCGATAAAGAGCTCGGGCTGTTCGAAGGCGGCGAAGTGGCCGCCTTTATCCAACTCGTTCCAGTAGATGATGTTCTGGTAGCGCCGCTCGGCCCAGCTGCGCGGCGTCGGGACGATCTCTTTCGGGAAGATGCTGCAGCCTGTGGGCAGGGAGATGGTGTTGTCGCCACCACCGAAGCGGTTAAAGCTCTCCCAGTAAAGGCGCGCGGACGACGCGCCGCTGGCGGTCAGCCAGTAAAACATCACGTTGTCGAGGAGCTCGTCGCGCGTTAGCGCGTTCTCCGGGTGCCCATTGCAATCGGTCCATTCGTAAAACTTTTCGATCACCCAGGCAGCCTGGCCCATGGGCGAATCCACCAGACTGTAGCCGAGGGTTTGCGGTCGCGTGCTCTGCTGCTTCGAGTAGCCCGCACCCCACTGCTGGTAGTACTGGGCGCCGGCGAGAGCCTGTTTGTCTCGATCTGTCGGATTTTCGCGCGCCTCTTTAGTTGCCCCGGCCGTTGGCATGTTGACGTGAATGCCCGCGCAGGCGCCGAGATTCTGGATGCCGATGGCCGTTGTCACTGCGGAGCCCCAGTCTCCGCCCTGGGCGAAGTAGCGCTCGTAGCCGAGGCGCAGCATAAGCGTGTTCCAGCTCTCAGCGATTTTCTCAACGCCCCAGCCGGTACCTGTTGGCTTGCCGGAAAAACCATAGCCCGGCAGGGCGGGGCAGACAACGTGGAAAGCGTCTGCTGCTTGTCCACCATGCGCCACAGGGTCGACCAGCGGTTCGATGACTTTGTGAAACTCGACGATGGAACCGGGCCAGCCGTGGGTCATGATCAGAGGCACCGCTTCCGGGTGCGGGCTCTTACAGTGGATAAAGTGAATCGCCAGCCCGTCGATGTTGGTCTGGAACTGCGGAAAACGATTGTAGTGCGCTTCCCGGGCGCGCCAGTCGTAGTCATTCTGCCAGTAGTCACAAAGCGTCTTTGCGTAGTCGAGGGGCAGGCCCTGGCTCCAGTCGTCGGGCGTTTCCGCTTCCGGAAAGCGAGTGGCTGCAAGGCGGGATTTCAGGTCGTCGATTTCGGCATCGCTGACGGCCAGCTGGAATGGTTCGATGGCGCTCAAGGTTCTTCTCTCCCGGCGGTAAAGCTAGCCGGACATCATGCCGACGCCCGCCGGGGCTGTCACGAGGCGCGTGGCAACAGCCTCCTTTAGTGCACCGGTTAAAGCACCGGTTAAAGCACCGGAGCGAAGAGCCTTGCGCCCCGGGACGCCGCGCGCAGCCACCAGGGATCTGCCTCCAGCGCCTCGAGTTCCTCGCTGGCGGCGAAGTCTGCTTCGAGCATGGCCTCCATGCGCGCCGCCATAGCGGCATCCGCGAAGATCAGCGTGTGCTCGAAGTTAAGCCGCATGGAACGATTGTCGAGGTTTGCCGTCCCCACGGCGGCCAGATCGTCATCGATGAGCATGACCTTCTGATGCAGGAATCCCGCCTGATAGCGGAACACCCGCACACCGGACGGAATGAGCTCCGGAAGATAGGCGCGCCCGGCCAGCGCAACGATGCGGTTGTCAGTGATTCCCGGAATCAGAATCCGTACGTCGACCCCACGGTAGGCGGCGAGCTTGAGCGCGTCGATGATGGAGCCGTTCGGCACAAAATACGGACTCACGATCCAGAGCCGGCCCCGGGCTGAGTGGATGGCGTGGACAAACATGAGGGAACCGGCTTCCAGCTCATCAGCCGGGCCACTCGGCAGGGAGAGTACATCTTCCCCTGCCGGTAGCTGCCGCGGATGCCAGCTCACGATTGGCAATGTGCCCGTGGACCAGTACCAGTCCTGAATGAAGGGCACCTGCGTGGCGGTGGCCACAGGTCCCCGCACGGCCACATGGGTGTCCCGCCAGGGGCTCAGTACGGGGTGCTCGTTGAGATACTCATCGCCCACGTTGTGGCCGCCGACGAAGGCGCTCTGGCCGTCAACGACGACCAGCTTGCGGTGGTTACGGAAGTTCACCTGCAGGCGTCGAGTGCGCCGCGTCGTCCCGGTGAAGGCCGAGACATCGGCTCCGGCATCGATCAGCGGCTGGAGCCAGCGTCGCGGCAGGCCGTAGGAGCCAACCGCGTCGTAAAGCAGGTAAACCCGGACGCCGCGTTTCCGACAGGCTATTAATGCCTCCCGGAGACGTTCTCCAAGTTTGTCCGCGCGGATGATGTAAAACTGAACGAGCACATAGTCCTCGGCGTTGCCGAGGGCATTGAAGATCGCTTCGAAGGTGGCCACGCCGTCCACCAGCAACTCAGAGCGATTACCGGCAAGAAAGGGCGTACCTGCGACGGTCTCGAAGCCGGCGTAGCGCCGGTTGCTGCGATCGATGGCGGCTTCCAGGGCTGACCCTGTTTGCCGCTTGAACTGGCTGCCAACGTCGGCGATGGCGGCATCTCCGGCTCGACGTGCAGCCACATAGCCGAGAAAGCGACGTCGCCCGAAGACGGCGTAAAGGGGCAAGGCAATAAATGGTGCCGTGAGCAGCGCAATCAGCCAGGCGGTTGCACCCTGCGCCGTGCGCACATGCATGACCGCGTGCACGGCGGCAACAACGGCGGCGAATTCCAGCGAGAGATAGGCGACGGCGAAGATGAGCGTGCCCCGCTCCTGGAGAATGTCGTGCAGAATGTCGAACATCTTTACTGAGGATAGTCTCACGATGAGTGACATCGCCACAGACGCAGATTCTGGTGGGCACGAAGGTCAACCAAAGATTGGCCTGGCCCTCGGCGGCGGTGGGGCAAAGGGCCTCGCCCACATCCCGATGCTCCAGACGCTGGACCGCGCGGGTGTGCGTCCTGCCGCGATTGCCGGAACCAGTATTGGCGCGATCATGGGGGTGCTCTACGCGTCCGGGGCAAGCGGAGATCAGATTGCAGAAGGAATCACGGAGCTTGTTGCGACGCCGAAGACGCTTCAGGAGTTCTTCGACGCCAAGGAAATTTTCGCCTGGCTCGAATTTTTCGAGTTCGACATCGGTCGCGGCAGCATCCTGCAGGTAGATCGCTTTCTCGAGCAGCTTGTGGAGGTGGTTGGGGTCGGCCACATCGAGGACCTCAAGATCCCGCTGAAGATCGTTGCCGCCGACTTCTGGGCACGGGAGGAAGTGGTGTTCGACAGCGGGCCGATTGTTCCGGCGGTTTCTGCAAGCTTTGCCCTGCCGGGAATCTTCAAGCCGGTGGTTCAGGGTAAGCAGGTGCTGATTGATGGCGGCAGCGTGAATCCTGTGCCCTATGACCTGCTCACGGACGACTGCGACATCGTTATCGCCATTGATGTACTGGGCAGGCGCTCGCCCGCGGAGGAACTGCTGCCCAGCTACTCCGAGTCAATTTTCAACAGCTTCCAGATCGCCGAGAAGTCGATCCTCCGGGAGAAATTCAAGCGCCGTCCCCCGGACATCTATATCGATGTGGACATTCAGGATGTCGCCGTCCTCGAGTTTCACAAGGTTGACGAGATTTTCGAGCAGGCAGCGCCGGCCGTGCAGGAGCTTGAAGCAGCTCTGGCCGAACTTCCCGGCCAGAGCTAGCTCTTCTCAGGCGGCCTGTTGTCCGGCAGCCTCGAGGTCCTTTTTCAGGTGCCTTGAGGCGAGCAGGTAGTTGCCGAAGCTCACGAAGTAAACCAGCCCGCAGAGCACCAGCGCCCAGCGCAGCGACTCCGTGTCCGGCATGGCGTAGAGCTGCTGGAAGAGATCGCTGAGAAAACCAACGGCTGTGGGTCCGAAGACCAGGCCGATGATATTGATGATGAACAGCAGCAGCGCCGAGGCCGAAGCCCGCATGGCGAGCGGGGCGAGCGACTGGGTCATGCCGAAGGTTGGCCCCGTGTAGAGATTTACCGCAAAGGCGGGAATGGTATAGAGGGCGAGAATCAGCCACAGGTCGTCTAACAGGAAGACACCGAGGCTCGTTGGTACTGCCAGCAGAAAGCCGTAGGCGGGTATCCACATGTACCAGCGCACGTCCCGTTTCCCCAGGCGATCGCCTAGGAAGCCGCTTAAGAACGTGCCGAGACCGCCGGCGATGCCGATGATCAGGCCCAGGGCCGTACCGGCTTCACCGGACGACATGTCGTGCGTGCGAATCAGGAAGGCCGGCATCCAGGCGATGGCGCCGTAGCCCACGAAGGCCTGGGTTGCGGCGCCGAGCGAGATCTGGCGGAAGCTTTTGTAGCCCCACATGGTCTTCACCACCGTGAGGAACGGCACCTGCTCCACTTCTACGGGCTTGGACTCCGAGTGTCCGCGGGGAGGTTCTTTCACCGTCATCTTCAAAAGGATCGCCAGCATCACGCCGGGGATGCCAACCACGAGAAAGGCATTGCGCCAGCCGAAGAACTCATTGATCCAGCCGCCGGCAAGGTTGCCGAACAGAATGCCCACAGGGATGCCGATGGCGTAGATGCCAAGGGCGGTGGCTCTCTCGTTCGGTGCAAAGTAATCGGCGAGGAGCGAGTGTGACGGCGGACTGCCTCCCGCTTCCCCAATCCCAACGCCGATTCGTGCCACGAGCAGCTGCCAGAAATTCTGCGCGAGGCCCGAAAGGGCGGTCATGGCGGACCAGATCGCAAGACAGATGGAGATGATGTTCACCCGCGAGTAGCGGTCTGCCATGCGGGCGATCGGGATGCCGAGGGTGGCGTAGAAGATGCCGAAGGCGAGGCCGGAGAGCAGGCCGATCTGTGTGTCCGTCAGGCCGAGGTCGGTTTTGATGGACTGGGCCAGGATCGCGAGAATCTGTCGGTCGATGAAGTTGAAGACATAAACCACGAGCAGCACGCCGAGCACGTACTGTTTATAGCGCTGCGTGAAGCTGATGGGCTCCGAGCCAGCAGCTGGTGATGAATCCGTACTGACTGACGAACCCGACGGCGACCGTTCAGACGGCTCCGACATACCTCTCTCCCACTTTGTTCTTGTTAGTTTCCTGGGCGGCAAGAGTAGCAGGATGGTGACCAGAGCAGGAGCCGCGTTGACGGCTCAGCCGCGCGCGGGAAACAATGCGCCTCCGCGCCCGTGTCCGTCTTCGGAGCCAGCCAGTGGCTGACCGAAAGTGCCGTTGGCAGCGCGAGCGCGAGCTAAAACAAGGTCATGAGACAAGTCGGAAGGAAGGATCTCCGCAGCTGTGCATTCGCGATCGCTTTTCAAAGAACCTTTGCTGCATTTTTTCGTACTGGCAGCGCTCCTGTTTGCCCTTGAGCAGTATTTTGCCGCCGGTCAGAAAACGCCCATCGTCATCGACCAGGCAACCGCCGACTATCTGATCCGTCAGCGGGAGGACCTCGAACTGCGGGCGCTTTCTGCCGAAGAGCGGGCGGAGACCATCGACGCTTATGTAGAAGATGAGATCCTCTATAACGAGGCCTATCGCCGGGGCCTGGATCGCGGTGACAGCCGCATGCGCCGTAACATGATCCTCAAGATGCGCGGCCTGCTCACTGGCGACCTTGCCGAGCCGACGGAGGCCGAGCTTGTGAGCTATTTCGAGGCGAATCGCGAACGTTTCCGGCGCCCGGAGCGTCTCGAGCTGGAGCATCTGCACTTTCGGGATCCCGCGACGGTACCGACGGACCTCGCTGCTGCCCTGAATGGCGGGCTTGATGCGACGACGGTGGGTGATGACGGGATGCAGTTTTCCCGGCGCATGCCGGGCATGACCCGACGTCTGCTGTCCGGCACCTTTGGCGCCGAGGTGGCCCGGTCCGTCCTCGCCATCGAAGATGACAACTGGCATGGTCCTTTCGAGTCGGCCCAGGGCGCGCACCTGTTCCGTATTCTTGGCCGCACGCCGGCCATGGAGGCGGATTTTCAGACCGTGCGTCAGTATCTCCAGGGCGACTGGCTTATGGCCGAATCCCGCAGGGCGATCCGCAACGAGGTGGACGGGCTGCTCGGCGATTATGAGGTGCGCATAGAGGCAGAGCTGTGAAAAGACGCGCAGCTGTGAGCAGACGCGCAGCTGTGACAGGAGGCGCAGCGTTGAGCGGCTGTGTCGCTGCGGGTCGCCGGGCGTTCCCTGCTTTTATAACGCTTGCGCTTCTGATGCTGCTTGCCCTGCCGCTTCGCGCCCACGACATCGGCGTTACCCAGGCGGAGCTTGTGGAAGTGCGCGAAGGGTACAGCTATCAGTTCCGGGCCCGGATTGGTGTTGGTAGAGCGGCTCAGCATGCGGGCCCCATACTTCCGGAACACTGCACCATAACCGGTCCGCCGCGGGGTCTGCAGACCCCAAGCGCCAGGGTCTGGGAGTTCGATTGCGCGGGGCGCCTGACCGCCGAACACCAGATCACACTCCGCTGGCTGCGCGACGGCGCCATGGTCAGCGCCGATTGGCTCGATGGTTCCACTGGACGACGCCTGTTCAGCACCGAAAACGGTCAGATCACCGTAGTGCTTGCGGAACTTCAGGCGGGCTCTGCCTCTGCCGCCGATGCGATTGGCCGCTACACAATCCTTGGGATCGAACACATTCTCGAAGGCCTCGATCATCTGCTGTTTGTGCTCGGGCTGCTGCTTATCGTCGCCGGACCTCCGGTGAAGGTGGTTATGCTCATCAAGACCATCACCGCCTTTACCGTTGCCCACTCGCTGACCCTGGGCCTCGCCACTCTGGGGTTTGTCGACTTTCCGTCCCGACCCGTGGAGGCGGCCATTGCCCTGTCGATCGTTTTTCTGGCCATGGAAGTGGTGCGGGGCTGGCAGGGTGAGCTCACGCTCACCCATCGCCAACCCTGGCTGGTCGCCTTCGGCTTCGGCCTGTTACATGGCCTCGGCTTTGCCGGAGCCTTGGCGGATATCGGCCTGCCGCAGGCAGAGATTCCTGTGGCGCTCCTGTTTTTCAACATCGGCGTGGAGCTGGGCCAGCTGATTTTTGTGGCTCTGGTGCTGGCCCTGCGCTGGCTCCTGCTCAAGCTGCCGGTGCTCTGGCCGCGCTGGGCCGTCTACGCCCCGGTGTATCTCATCGGCGTGATCGGGGCCTACTGGGTCATCGAGCGGGTCGGCGCCATGTCCGCGCCGGTGTGAGCGTGGCAAGCCGGGCCGCGTTTATCGCGTGCGTCCTCGTTGCCACCGCGGGCTGCGGACAGACAGAGAATCCGGAAGCGGCCTTTCTTGAGTACGAGCTTGCCGTTGCCGAGGCCCTCGAGCTGGCGGTCACGCCGGTGCCGGCGGAGCGGTTCCGCTATCCCGGTCGACCGGCTAGAAAGCTTGTCATAGAACCAGTCCGGCTCGATCTCGACGAGTTCTGGGGCTTTCAGCGCTGCGGTCTGCGCACCCTCATTGCCGAACACAACACGATTCTCGGCCGTGCGGAAAGCGACTTCCTGCATGCGCCCTATGAACACGAGCTGCGGGTCACGCTGGTGCAATGTCGCGGCACGGTGCTGGAAGCCCCGGAAGCTGCAAATGGTGCAACGGGTAGCGAGCCGCTCGCGGATGATGATGCTGAGGAGTTTGTGGCGCTGATAGACGAGGTGCTCGAGCGTAAAGAGCAGGAACAGGATGCCTTTCTCTGGAACCTGACCTTCGGCAGCCGCGAGTTCGCCGGGCTTTTCGCGAGCGCCGCGGCGCCGCTCGCCATCGGCGCCGAAAGCCCCTACGCACCCACGGCTGAGATAGAACATCTGGCCAGCTTGATCGATGGCTTCGGAGACGCCGGGTTCAATCTGGATGTTGATGCCCTTGTCGACACGATGCGTGAGTTGGAGGTGGGTCGGTTCGGCGGAACCTATTTTGAGAGTCTGACAATCGGTCGACGCGGCCTCGAAAGGATTAACGCGCAGCTTGCAACGGTGAATGAGCGCACGCTGTGTCCCATGTCTTCCTCCACAAGACGCGCCCGGGAACTTGAGAGCGCTTTCCGCTGGCACTACGTGCGCACGCTGCAGCCCTGGCTGGCGGCGCTCAGTCGTGCCGGTGATGGCTGGTTTCGAGCCACTGCCGCGCTTTTCGAGGAGCAACAGCACGTCATGCCGGAGAGCTTTGCAGGGTTTGCCAGGGCGTACCTGGATCCTGAAGCAGCGGACGGGGTCTTCTCCCGCCAGCGGCAGGCGATTGCAGAACACGCCGGGCACTGGCAGCGGATCTTCAAGTCCTGCGGCATTCCGCTCGTATACGGGGACTGAAGTGCGCGCTCGCGGTTAGAATTCCTCCGGGGTGATGGTGACAGGTCGATGAAGGAGGCTCAGATGGCAGACGACGCGGTGCAGCAGGTGCTCTTCTCCAACGAGGCGTTCTATCTCGCCTTCAGTGGCAAGGACATCGATGCCATGGACGGGCTCTGGTCGCGGCAGGCACCTCTCGTGTGCGTTCATCCCGGCTGGCGGCGCCTCACTGATCGGGAAGAGATCCTCGACAGCTGGCGACGGATTCTGAGCAATCCGGATCAGCCAGGTATGGACTTTCTGCACCCGGTTGTTCATGACCTCGGCAGCAGCAAGCTGGTGACCTGCTATGAAGCGCTCCCCAGCGGCGTTTGCCTGGCGACCAACGGCTTTGTTGAGGAGGATGATGGCTGGCGCATGGTGCTGCATCACTCCGGGGCCTGCGCCCAGCCCATCGAATGAGGGGAGAGTGAACGATGGCTGACAAGACGCCCAACGACACGGCCTGCCCGGTAGCGCTTGAGGACGTGGATCTCTTTGCCGCCGGTGCTCAGGAACACTGGTATGAGGCCTACGAGATTCTGCATCGGGAAGCGCCCGTGCTGCGGCTCGAGGAGGAAGGCCTGGGAACAGGCTCCGATGGCTACTTGCTCTGCCGCTATGAGGACATCAGCCGGGTCGTTAAAGATCCGGTGCGATTTCCACCGACGCTGTCGCTGGTGATTGAGCAGATGCTTGCAGCAGGGCGGGAGCCGGAAGCGCTGCCGAATGCAAACGCCATGATGATTTCCATGATGACCTTACGGCCGACGATCCCGCTATGGCGATCGCATCGTCAGGAGCTTACGGACCCTTGGGTGGGTCCCGGTTCCGACCGGCACACGGCCATGATCACCCGCCACGTCGACGAACTCATTGACGACTGGATCGATGAGGGTGAGGTGGAGTTCATCTCCGCCTTTGCCAGGCCGCTGCCGCAGCGGGTTATGGCGAGCGTGCTTGGCTTTCCGCTGGAGGACCTGAAACGGCTCGAGGCCTGGGGCAACGCTCAGGTCATGGCTTTCGTTTATGGCCGCGGGCACAGGAATCAGCTGGATGCGGAGCAGCTTGCGCAGCAGGCGGAAACGCTTGCCGGCTTTCGTGACTATGTGCAGGAGCAGGTCGAAGCGAAGCGGGTTGCCCCTGGTGACGACATGATCAGCTTTCTCACGCAGGTGGAGTATGAAGCCCTCGGTCGCAAGCTCACGGACATGGAAATCAACGGCGTCGTCTACGCCATGGTGATCGGGGGCCTGGAAACGACCCAGTATGCGCTCGAAGAAGGCGCACAGCTGCTTTGCGAGCGGGAAGGGGTCTTTGCGGCGATCCGTCAGGACCGAAGCAAGGTCCGACCGTTTATCGAGGAATGTCTACGGCTGCGGTCGCCAACGCAGGGCCTCTCCACGCGCACGACCAGCCAGGATGAGGTTTTTCAGGGCGTGACCGTGCCGAAGGGCTCGCTTCTGCATCTGCGCTGGGGGGCTGCGAACGTGGATGGGACCGAGTTCGAATGTCCCCATGAGCTTGACCTCGAGCGCAAGGCGGCGAGCCGTCATCTGGCCTTCTCGGCGGGTCCGCGGGTGTGCCCCGGAGCGGGTATCTCCCGCCTCGAGCAGACCATTGCCTGGAATCGGCTCCTCGATCGCCTTGAGCATCTCGAGTACGGCGACGACAACGACTTTCTTCACCAACCGGGCATCATGCTCGGTACACTGAAGCTCAATCTCCGCTTCAAAGCAGTATCCCGATGAGCGAGTTCAATCAGCCTCTCTCCGGCAACGACATGCCGCGCTTTGCCGGACTGACCTCCATGTTCCGCCTGCCGACGCAGTCCGATGCGTCCGGGCTCGATGTTGCCATCCTCGGCGTACCGCTGGATATCGGCACCAGTAATCGCAACGGCACCCGTTACGGCCCGCGGCAGATTCGCAGTGAGTCCGTGCTGGTGCGGCCCTATGGCATGGCAACCGGCGCTGCGCCTTTCGACTCCTTTCAGATTGCCGACGTGGGTGATGTCGCGCTGAATCCTTACAGCCTCGAGAAGTGCATCCCGATCATTGAGGCGCATTACGACGAACTGCTGGAACACGATGTGATTCCCGTATCTCTCGGCGGCGACCACACCGTCGCCCTGCCGATCCTGCGCGCGATTGCCCGCAAGCACGGCCCCGTTGGGCTCGTGCACGTGGACGCGCACGCCGACGTCAACGATGAGATGTTTGGCGAGCGCATTACGCACGGCACGATCTTCCGTCGCGCCATCGAAGAGGGCTGCGTGGATCCGAATCGCATGGTGCAGATCGGCCTCCGGGCCACTGGGTATGCGGCCGACGACTTTGATTGGGCTCGACGGCAGGGGGTTCGTGTCGTTCCGGCGGAAGACTGCTGGTATCAGTCCCTGGCGCCGCTCATGGCCGAGGTACGTGAGGCCTTCGGGACGGCGCAGCCCGTCTATCTGTCCTTCGATATCGACGGCCTTGATCCCTCGGTGGCACCCGGCACAGGCACGCCGGAACCGGCTGGCCTGACGGGCGCCCAGGGGCTCGAAATCATCCGCGGCTGTTTTGGTCTGAACCTCATCGGCTGTGACCTCGTGGAGGTGTCTCCGCCCTACGACTCTACCGGCAACACCGCGCTGCTGGCCGCCAATCTCGTCTTTGAGATGCTCTGCTCCCTGCCAGGCTGCAAGCGCCGCTGAGACTCCCCCTTCCGGGGTAAAGCAGACGCGGCTGACGTTGGACAGCCGCGCGCCGAGTTCCTAAGGTGCCCGGGAAAACACTCGCGGAGTCAGCTCATGACCCTGGAACTCACTGATCCCACGCTGCTCAGAACCCAGGCCTTTATCGACGGCAGCTGGGTGGACGGGGATGCGGGCGAAACCTTTCCGGTCACCAATCCGGCGACCGGAGAGACGATCGCCGAAGTTGCCCACCTGAGCGGCGTCGAAACCCGGCGGGCCATTGAAGCCGCCGAGGGTGCGCAGAAGGACTGGGCCGCTCAGTCTGCGAAAGAACGGTCCGTGATCCTGCGGCGCTGGTTCGATCTCATCATGGCCAACGTGGAAGATCTGGCGCGACTCATGACCGCGGAGCAGGGCAAGATCCTCGCTGAATCCCGGGCCGAAATTGCCTATGCAGCATCGTTCATTGAATGGTTTGCGGAGGAGGCAAAGCGCGTTTATGGCGATGTGATTCCTACCCCGCAGACGGATCGTCGAGCCGTGGTGATCAAGCAGCCGGTCGGAGTTTGCGCTGCCATCACGCCCTGGAATTTCCCGAGCGCCATGATTACGCGCAAAGCGGGTCCGGCCCTCGCGGTCGGCTGCGCCATGGTCCTGAAACCGGCGAAGGAGACGCCGCTGTCCGCCCTCGCTCTTGCGGAGCTTGCGCAGCGTGCCGGGCTTCCGGCGGGTCTGCTCAACGTAATCACGGGACGCAGCTCGAGCGACATCGGTGCGGAACTCACGAGCAACCCAACGGTGCGCAAGCTCACCTTCACGGGATCCACGCCGGTCGGCAAGCGGCTCACGGAGCAGTGCGCGGCAACGCTGAAGCGAACGTCCATGGAACTCGGCGGCAATGCGCCGGTGATTGTCTTTGACGATGCGGATCTCGATGCCGCCGTGGCCGGTGCTGCCGCGTCCAAGTACCGTAACTCCGGGCAGACGTGTATCTGCGCGAACCGCATTCTCGTTCAGGACAGCATCTACGACGAGTTTGTCTCCAGGTTCACGGCCCTCGTCGGCACCTTCAAGGTTGGCAACGGCATGGACGAAACCACCACTCACGGCCCGGTGGTGAACACCCAGGCCGTGGCGGACATCGATGAGCTTGTGCAGGATGCGCTGGCCAAAGGCGCCACGGCCACCATCGGTGGTGGTCCCCTGGATCAGGGTCCCTGTTTTTATGACATGACGGTGCTGACCAACGTCGATGTGGGTATGCGCGTGCACTCGGAAGAGATTTTCGGCCCGGTGGCACCTATATTCCGCTTCAGCACCGAAGCCGAGGCTATCGCCCTTGCCAACGACACAGAGTTTGGCCTCGCGAGCTATCTCTACACCCGCGACCTGGGCCGCGCCTGGCGGGTATCTGAAGGCATCGAGTACGGCATGGTCGGCATCAACGAGGTGGCTATCACGTCCGAGGTGATTCCCTTCGGCGGCGTCAAGGAATCCGGCCAGGGCAGGGAAGGGTCCAAGTACGGCTGCGATGACTACCTCGAGGTAAAGTACCTGTGTATGGGTGGCTTGGACGCCTGAGGCGCTCGGCGGAGAATGCACTTTTTTCACTGACGAGGACTCAGCGTGCCCTACGCGGACATCAACGGCGCCCGGCTCTGGTACGAGGTGCGCGGCCAGGGGGAGCCGCTCCTGCTGCACCATGGCTACACGGCATCGCGCGTGAACTGGATGCCGGTGGCCGAACGCCTCGAGCACCGCTACCAGATCATTCTCATGGAGTGCCGTGGCACCGGTCAGAGCGAACACACGCCGGACGGCTATACCCTCGAGCAGTACGCGCGGGATGTGGTTGCGATGCTCGACCACCTCGGCATTGACCGGGTGACCTTCGCCGGCCACAGCATGGGCGGCGGCATCGGCTATCTGCTGGCCCTCGATCACGCCGAGCGTCTCGAGCGCCTGGTGCTCATGGCGCCGATTCCGGCGGAGGGTGTCGGGCAGATTACGCCGGAGCTTCGCCAGCAGCGTCTGGAGGAACGACGCCGGGGCGACAAGGAAGCGATCCTGGCCCGCTACCGGCTAATGCAGTTCCGGGACGACGTGGAAACGTAGGAGTGGTTTGTCGATCGTGCGGAACACATTCTCAGCGTCTCCGAGGGCCACTTCGAGCGTGGCGCAGAATCCATGCAGGATCTCAACGTCGCCCATCGCCTCGCCGAGATTACAACGCCAACGTTGATGATCGCCGGTGC
>JBCDDI010000038.1:0-13278 GCA_039180365.1 Pseudomonadota bacterium | reverse complement strand
CGCCGCAGTTAAGGCTTGCAGCGGCAAACCGTCGGCCGGATTTCGAGACGATGTAGTCGACCTCAAAACCCGCTTCCGTGAGCGCAGCTGCAAGCCTTAACTGCGGCGATCGAACCGTGCGCCTCATTGATAACGTCCCTACAGCAGACTCATGATCATGAGTCCCACGGACAGGCTAGCCCCGACGATCGGCACCCAGCGGCCGTGGTCCGGCACCTGACCTGAAAGCTTCAGGCGCAGCAAGGCCAGGTTGATCAGGGTGAAGATCACCAGAATGACCAGGCTGGTGGCCTTCGCGAGGGTCAGCAGGGGAAAGCTGGTTGCCAGCACCAGGATGATCAGCACTGTAAGCGCCGTAGCGATGAGAGGCGTCTGCCGTGTCGGGTGTATGCGGGCGAAGGCGGCCGGCGCGTTCCCGGCCCTCGCCATGCCGTAAACCACCCGCGAGACCATCACAATCTGTGCCAGGGCGCTGTTGGTGACGCTGAGCATGGAAAGGAGCGCAATGGTGGCGCCCCAGTGACCGCCTGCATGGGCAACCATGGCGGCCAGCGGCGCGGGATGACCGGCCAGATCCAGCTCCCGATTTGCCAGCACGGCAACGAAGGCGACCAGCACATACAGACTTGCCGCCGTGATCAGGGCAATGAGAATGGCCGGGCCCATGGTCCGCTCCGGTGCGTGGGTTTCTTCCGCGACGTTCACCATGTCCTCGAAGCCGACGAAGGCATAGAAGGCAACGAAGGCGCCAAGACAGATGGCCAGGCCAAACTCCGGGGTGGTCGGCACCATGCTGGCGAGGGCGCCGGGCAGATCCACCAGGTAGCGACCGGACATGGCGAGCACAATCAGTAAGCCCACGATCGATGAGGCGGTAATCGCCGCCGCGAGCCACACTGTGTGGCTGATGCCCCAGGCGGCTACGGCCCCAAGCACGAGAATGAAGGCTACCTCCACCGGCGTGCTCCAGCCTGGAATAAAGAAGGAAAAATAGCCGCCGAAACCGTTCGCGAGGGTCCCGCTTGAAACAAGGCCGGTCACGACGACGGACCAGCCCGTCAGTCGCGTGAGCCAGGGCCGGCCGAAGGCCTCCTGTACGTAGACGGCTTCACCGGCGCTCTTCGGGAAGCGCCCGGCGAGTTGCCCGTAGCTCTGAGCGGTGAAGCCGGCCACAACGGCAGCCAGCAGGAAAGCCAGCGGGGCGCCGGCGCCACTCACAGCGAGAATCTCGCCCACAAGCACGTAGATCCCGGCGCCAACCATGGTGCCCAGGCCATAAAGCGTCAGTAGCGGCAGCGTCAGCTGCCGTTTGAGGGTCACTTCCGTCGACATGGGCGACGATTATGTCCGTTCGCCTGTCGAAAGTCGGCCTCGTCTTATCCACTTCTTGTCCGCTATTTATCCGCTTTTTTGTCCGCGTTAAGGGGCCCTCTTGGCTTCGGAAACTACCTAGTTGAAGCAGCAGCCGTTCATAACCATATCCCTGGTACCGGCGTTGACCGGTCCACACAGAATTTAAGATCAGGAGATGGAATATGAACGACGTCGTGCGACGGAACGATCCCTTCGACCTCTTTGGTCGTTTCGGTGACCTCTTCGAGCGGGAGCCTCTGTTCAGTCCGGCGAACCGCAGTGAGTGGTTGCCTCCCGTAGACATCAAGGAAACGGACGAGAACTACACTCTTCATATGGACGTGCCAGGACTCAAGCCCGATGACCTCGACGTGGAGCTCCACGACGGCGTGCTCAGCATTCGGGGCTCGCGCAGCGAGGAAAAAACGGAAACGGAAAAAGGTTACGTGCGCACTGAGCGCCGCCAGGGCAGCTTCAGCCGCCAGTTCCGGGTTCCGACCCATGTGCAGGCTGAAGCGCTGAAGGCCGAGGTGAAAGATGGCGTGCTGACCATCGAAGTGCCGAAGGGCGCTGAGCAGGGCGCGCGCAAGGTGGTCGTCTCCTAAAGAGCCCCTGGTTCAGAGGAGACTCTAGAGCAGGGCGCTGAAGCCCTCGAGGGCTATGTGAACGGCGGCCTGGCGGACTTCCGCCCGGTCGCCTTCGAGGTTGTGTTCAGCGGTCTGCAGGCATTGGATTGCGGTGTCACGAGTCGCCCAGGCGAACCAGACCGTACCCACCGGGGTCATGACATCACCACCGCCGGGTCCTGCGACTCCGGTAATGGCAACGCTGATATCAGCGCTGCTTGCTCGCAGCGCCCCCTCGGCCATGGCCCGGGCGACCGGCTCGCTCACGGCGCCGTGGCTGTCGAGTAATGCCTGCGATACGCCGACCATGTCGGTTTTTGCGCTCAACCGGTAGGTAACAAAAGCACCTTCGAACCATTCTGATGATCCGGGGATGTCGGTGACCGTCGCGGCGACCAGACCCCCGGTGCAGGATTCAGCGCTGACCAGGCGCCAGCGCCGGGCAAGGAGGGCCGTGCCGACATCCGTGGCAAAGCGCTTAAGCTCGCCCTCAGCCATCGCTTGCGTCCGGTGTGAGATCGGCAAAGCGGGACTCGGCGAGGGCCGCTGCGCGGAAGATGGCCCGGCCTTTGTTCATGCTTTCTTTCCACTCGAGGCGCGAGATGGAATCGGCGACGATGCCGCCGCCGGCTTCGATGTAGAGCGTGCCATCCTTGATCACCGCCGTGCGGATGGCGATGGCCGTGTCCATATTGCCGTTCCAGGCAAGATAGCCGACGGCGCCTCCGTAGATACCGCGTTTTACCGGCTCCAGCTCGTCGATAATCTCCATGGCCCGGATCTTCGGTGCACCGGACAGGGTGCCCACCGGTAGGGTGGCGCGCAGCACGTCCATGGCCGTCTTGCCCGCTTTCAGCGTGCCGGTGACGTTCGAGGAGATGTGCATCACGTGGGAGTAACGCTCGATGATGAATTTTTCCGTCACCTCCACGGAACCCGTTTCCGACACTCGACCAACGTCGTTGCGACCGAGGTCGATGAGCATCAGGTGCTCGGCGATTTCCTTGGGATCCGCAAGCAGCTCCGCCTCCATGGCCTGATCTTCTTCTTCGGTCCGGCCCCGGCGCCGGGTTCCGGCGAGAGGCCGATTGGTGATTTCGCCGTCTTCCACCCGGGCGAGGATTTCCGGTGAGGAGCTGACGATCTGGAAGTCCTCCAGATCCATGAAATACATGTAGGGGCTGGGATTCAGGCTGCGCAGGGCGCGATAGAGGTTGATGGGTTCCGAGCCGAAGGGCAGGGACATGCGTTGCGCGAGGACCACCTGCATGACGTCGCCGGCCCGGGTGTACTCCCGTATCCGCTCCACAGCCTCCTTGAACTTTCCTTCGCCAAACTCCGAGACGAAGTCGGTTTCTTCAACGGGCTGATTGGTCTGCGTTTCCTGAATCGCCGGCACGGCATTCTGTAGAGCCTGAGCCCGATCCTGAAGTCGTTCTACGGTTTGCTGGTAAGCGTCCGGCTCACTCGGGTCCACGAGACTGATGAGTTGCATCTGGCTTTTCAGGTTGTCGAAGACCACAACGTCCTCGGAAACCATCAGCATGATGTCCGGCGTGCCGAGGGTATCCGGCGGTGTGGTCGCCTGCAGCCGGTGTTCGGTGTAGCGGACCGTGTCGTAGCCGAAGTAGCCGACCAGACCGCCGTAAAAACGGGGCAGCTCCGGCAGCTCGGCGACCTTGTAGCGGGCCTGGAAGGCTTCGATGAAGGTCAGGGGATCGTCCGTTTCCGTCTCTTCAACAAGCTCGCCATCCCGACGCACGGTGATTTTCTGACCGACAACGGTCAGCACGGTCCTGGCCGGCAGGCCGATGATCGAATAGCGACCCCACTTCTCGCCGCCCTGGGCGGATTCCAACAGATAGGAGTAAGGGCCTCGGGCCAACTTCAGATAAACCGAAAGCGGTGTATCGAGGTCGGCCAGGGTCGTTTGTACAACGGGGATTCGGTTATAGCCTGCGTCGGCCAACTCGGAAAATGTCTTGGCGTCCATGAGAATTCAACCTGTGCTCTGATGCGCGGAGCCGCCGGGTCTCGAGGGTGAGGATAGGGCGGCCGGTTAGCGCAGGCGGGCGGGTGCGTTGCGGGGCAGCCGGAACCTCAGCCGCACGCCTGGCGGAACGGGCTGACTCGCCAACGATCCTGGCTGCCGCGGGGGGCTCTGTGTAGTGCTGCGCGCATTTGCCTTTGGCTTTTCGGTGTTGCTGAACGCCGAGCGAGCCTAAACGAGGTCGAGAAACGATTCAATGACGCGGTCGGCGCCGAGCTCATCTGGGGCGATGCCGTGATTGTAGCCGTCCCGGACCACAACCACGGGGCAGCCGGCAGCCCGGGCACAGCCAACGTCCGCCGCCGAATCGCCGACAAAAAGACTGGCTTCCGGCGCGGTCCCGAGGCGTTTGCAGGCCTCAAAGGCGGGGTCTGCTGCAGGTTTGGCATTGGCGGTTGTGTCCCCGCAGACGATGGCCTGAAACCAGCCGGTCAGATTGAGTTCCTTAAGGAGCGGTTCTGTGAAACGCGCGAGCTTGTTAGTGACCACGGCAAGTCCGGCCCCTCGCGCCTGCAGCTGCCCAAGGGCATCCAGGACGCCCGGATAGGGCTCGGAAAGTCCGCTCAGATTCTCCGAGTAGAAATCGATAAAGGCATCGAGCAGCGGGGTTTCGAGATCAGGATCAAGGCCCTGGTCGCGGATGGCCCCGTTGACCAGCGCTTTGGCGCCATGGCCAACACAATGCCGGGTGTGGGCTTCTTCCACGCCTTTGCAGCCGTGTGTTGTGAGCGCATGGTTCAGGGCCGCGTTGATATCCGGGGCCGTGTCGACCAGGGTGCCGTCCAGGTCGAAGAGGTAAGCGGCGTATGTTTTCAAACGGCTGCCAGTGCTTCGCGCATGGCTGAGATCGTGGCAGCGTAGTCACCGGCGGGTTCGGCGCTGAAAATCGCAGAGCCGGCGACAAAGGTGTCCGCACCGGCTCGAGCGGCGTCGGCGATGTTGTTCGCCTTAATGCCGCCGTCGATTTCCAGGCGGATGTCCCTGCCGCTGGCGTCGATCAGCTCCCGGGCATTGGCCACCTTGTTGAGGCTGGACGGGATGAAGGCCTGACCACCGAAACCGGGATTAACGGACATGATCAGCACCAGATCGACGAGCTCAATCACTTCGGTGAGCTGATCAATGGGCGTGGCCGGGTTGAAGACGACCCCGGCTTTGGCTCCGCCCTCGCGAATGAGCGACAGGGTGCGATGCAGGTGCTCGGTGGCCTCCGGATGCACGCTGACGATGTCGGCGCCTGCGTCGAGAAAGTCGCCAACGAGGCGGTCCACTGGCTTCACCATGAGGTGCACGTCCATGGTGGCATCGATGCCCGCCTTGCGCAGAGATTCGAGGACCAGCGGGCCGATTGTCAGGTTCGGCACGTAGTGATTGTCCATGACGTCGAAGTGGATGATGTCCGCACCGGCGGCCAGCACGTCGCGGATCTCCTCGCCGAGGCGAGAGAAATCGGCGGAAAGAATAGAAGGCGCAATCCAATAACTCATGGGGTCCTATTCTACGGGTCGGCGTTCACGGCTTCGAGTTGCTCGATGCTGCCGATGTCGGTCCAGGCGCCTTCCCAGATCTGGCAGGAGGCGGTTTTCGCCTCGATGGCGCGGAAAAAGTGCTCCCGGAGGGAAAATGGCGCGACCCGATCCTCGGCGAAGATAGCGGGCCTGAGAATGCTGACGCCGCAGTAGACGTAGGCATTGCCCCGAGCTTCGATGCGGCCGGCGGCGGTTTCAAAGTCCCCCTGGTCTCGAAAGGTCGGGCGGGGGGTGAGCAGCAGGTGTAAGTCGGCCCAGGGCGGGAGGGGCTTGAGGTGGCTGAAGGGGAAGTCGGTGACGATGTCCCCGTTCAGAACAAGAAAGGGTGCGGTGCCGAGAAGCGGTAAGGCCTTAACGATGCCGCCGCCGGTTTCCAGGAGTTCCGCCTCCCGGCTGTAGCTGATCTGCACGCCGAAGGAGCTGCCGTCCCCGAAGTGTCCTTCAATCTGCTCCCCGAGATGATGCAGGTTGATGACCAGCTCGGTGATTCCGGCGCTTTTCAGCCAGCCGATCTGGTGTTCAAGCAGGGGCCTGCCTTTGACCGGGAGCATGGGTTTCGGCGTCCTATCCGTCAGCGGTTTCAGCCGTTCCCCGCGACCGGCGGCCAGGATCATGGCCTTCATAGCTGCAGCTTGTCCTCGATGAAGTCCGGATCCAGCGTTCCGAGCCAGTCGGCGAGCGGCGCGAGGTCCCCCTGCCGGTCGAGGAGCGCCCGGGTCTGATCCAGGGTGGGCAGGATGTGCGCAAGATGCGTTGTTTTGCCGTCGCGGAGCTTCAGGCGGCTGAAGATCCCCACGGCTTTCAGCTGGCGCTGAATGGCGGCGTAGTCGAGGTCCCGATGAAAGACCTCCGGATCGAGTGCCTCCGGCGTGTGCTCGAGGTACCAGGCCCGCCAGTGTGCCACCGTCTCTTCAGGAAAGCGGTGGTAACAGTCGTGGAGGAGCGAGGCGAGGTCGTAGCTTACGGGGCCGCGCAGAGCGTCCTGAAAATCAACTACACCGAAGCGCTCTGTTGTTGGATCGTAGAGCAGATTGCGGCAGTGGTAGTCGCGGTGCACAGCGCACTGGGGCTGCTCTTGAGTTCGCGCAACAAGGGCAGCGAAGGGCCTGGCCACGCTGCTCGGCAGCTCGAGCCCAAGCAATCTGCCGACGAACCAGTCCTCGAAGATGCCAAGCTCATCGCGAAAACGCCCAGCGGTGTAGGGCGGAATGGCGGGATCCTCAACGGCCTGGAGGTCGAGGAGCACCTCCAGGGCCCGGGTCAGCCCCGCTGTCTCGGCATCAGTGCCGTAACTTTCAGCCAGTTCCCGTTCGCCGAGGTCCGTCAGCAGGTAGAAACCTTGTTTCCGGTCCTGGGTGAGCACCTTCGGCACTGGAATACCGGCGCTGCCGAACACGTCGGCGAGCTTTTCAAACTGGTCGTTCTGCTCTTTATCGGGCGGTGAGATCATGAGCACCGCCGTGGTCGGGTTGCCAGCATCTTTGCTGCCGCGCACGCGATGGCCGCGCACGCGATAAAAAGTGCGGAAGCTGGCTTCGGCTTTCAACACTTCCAGAGTGCAGGATGTCCAGGCCTGGTCCTGCCTGACGAGCCAGTCTTGAGCGGCTTTTTTCATGCGGCGCAGTGTAACGGCTCCGGGTATCATCGCGCTCCATGATGCAGTCCCACCCAGTTACCGGGTGCTTTCCTCTCCTGGTAACGCTTCTCCTCTTTCACTCGAGCGTTAACGCCGCGGCAGCGCCGGACGCCGAGGCCGCGATGGAAACGCAGGCTGCGCAGGCGGAGGCCACTCCGGAGCTTCGAACTGTGCCGGAGATGCCCACGGACGAGGCGCTCATGGGCGATCCCCGCGGCCTCGCCTGGGATTTCTGGATGCCGCGGGAAGCCCTCGATCAATCGGTGCTCCGCGGTTTGCCGCCCTTCTGCGCGGGTGCCTATCTCTGGCCCGAGTTTCCCTACGCCGTGGACGTTGTGAACGAGGACCAGGTGATCGAGGCTGAGTCACGCCGAGCGACCTACTGGGAGACCGGGGAGGTCCTGCTCGAGGGTGATGTGGTGGTAACGCAGGGGAACCGCACCCTTCGTGCCGGCCGCGCGGAACTCAATCACGTTACGCAGGAGGGCCTTGTGCCCGGCCTTGTGCAGATTGAGGAACCTAAGCTGATTCTTCGCGGCAGCGCCGCCACGCTGAATTTGGACAGCAATGCCACGGCCATCGATAACGCTGAGTTCCTTTTGCCGGAGCCGGAGTTCCGCGGTTCCGCCGATCGCCTGGAAAAGGACGAGGCTGGCGACATGAGGGTGAGTGGCGGGGTGTTTACGCGCTGCGAACCCACGAGCAACAACTGGCGCATCGGCGCTCGCAGCTTCGTGATCCGGGACGGCAGCGATTTCGGTACTGCGCGGCACGCGGTGGTGCGGGTTAAAAACGTGCCTGTGTTTTACACGCCCTATCTCAGCTTCCCGGTCAACAGCGAGCGCAAATCAGGCTGGCTCTTCCCACTGCTCGGCTTTTCCAACCAGAACGGATTCGAGTTTGCCCCGCCCTACTATTTCAATCTGGCACCGAATTACGATGCCACGCTGATCCCCCGCTACTTTCAACGGCGAGGCCTTGGCATCGAGGGAGAGTTCCGTCACATGTCCGGCTGGCAGAACAGTCGACTGGTCGGTTCCTTTCTCGGCGAGGACAGACAATACGACGGCACCTTCGAACGCGACGACTTTGATCGGCTCCTGGAAGCTGGCCTTGTGGAAGGTCCTTTCGTACCGGCTGATCGGTGGCTCTATGGCGCCTATCACCAGGGCGATCTCGGTCACTGGCGCACCACCGTCGACTACACGGCGGTCAGCGACCGCGACTACTTCCGTAATCTGAACACGCAGCTGGATGTTGCAGACCGACTGGAACTTGAGCGGCGTGGGGAGATTACCTACCTGCGGGGCAACCTGGACATGCGCCTCTGGGCGCAGCGTTTTCAGCGCCTTGATGAAGTGACCGTCGACGCTTATCAGCGGCTGCCGGAGTTCAACTTGAGCTACCGGGGCGGTCTGCCTGGGCCCTTCGAGTGGTCCGTTGCCGGCTCTGCATCAAACTTCGACCGTCGTAACGATGAACTCACGGGCGTCGATAAGATCGTTGGCTATCGGGCTCATGTGGAGCCGCGCCTGCGGCTGCCGCTGTCCCGGTCCTGGGGCTTCCTGAATCTCCAGGGTGGCTATCGCTACACGGCTTGCGATCTCGACGATACGGCACCCGGCGTTGAAGATACCCCCGAGCGGGGGATCGGTCTTGGCAGCGCGGATGCGGGCCTGTTCTTCGAGCGCGATATCAGTTTCTTCGGCACGGCGGCGGTCAGCACCATTGAACCCCGCGTCTACTACCTCTACCAGCAGTTCAAAGACCAGGACGAGCTGCCGCGCTTCGATGTCTCGCAGCTCACCTTCCGCTACCAGCAGCTCTGGCGTGACAACCGCTTCACCGGCGTCGATCGGATTGGTGATGCCAATCAGCTATCGGTAGGGCTCACCTCTCGAGTCCTCGATGCAAGGACCGGGCGGGAGTTTCTGCGCGCGAGCATTGGCCAGATCAACTATTTCGAAGATCGCCGGGTGACCGTGAGCGGTACGCAGAGTGCCCTCGATCTCAGCTCCCGTTCCCAGTTTGCTGGTGAACTGGTGAGCGGCTTTGGCGCCTGGCGCGTGGGCGGCGATGTGCTCTGGGATCCGACCGTCGAGCAGGTGACGCAGGGCGGCGCCTTCATCAATCGGCGCACGGACAATGATCACATCCTGCACCTGGGCTACCGCTTTCAACGCAACAACATCGATCAGACCGATATGGCGGTGATATGGCCCTTAAGCAAACGCTATGGCCTCATCGGCCGCTGGAACTTCGATCTGAACTCCGAGCGGACCATTGAGGCGTTGGCAGGCATCGAATACGAAGACTGCTGCTGGAAGCTCAGACTGGTTGCGCGCCGCTATCTCGATACGCCGTCCGCCCGGGAATTTGCTGATGCAGTCAGTCGCACGGGGGTCTTCTTCCAGGTGGTGTTCAAAGGACTGGCGAGTCTCGACGATTCCGTTGAAACTCTCCTGGCGGACAGTATTCAGGGCTACGCTTTCGAAGAGTATTGAACGGAACAGCGCTCCAGATTGTCCCAACCCTTTCAGGAAGTCTGATCAGGCAGACGCAGTATTTATGAAAAAAATTGACAGAATTTTCCTGGCGCTCCTCCTCGCATGCTCGAGTGGTTTCGCCAGCGCCGAATACCGGGAACTTGACGCCATCATTGCCGTCGTCGAAGACGATGTCGTTCTGGCGTCCGAGCTGCTCGAACGACTCGATATGGTTCGCGAGCAGTTTGCTGAGAGCAACGCGCGCCTGCCGCCGAACGAAATCCTCATGTCGCAGATCATGGAGCGGCTGATTATCGAAAGCCTGCAGATGCAGGAGGCAGACCGTCGGGGACTCGCCATCGACGATGAAACCCTTACCCGGGCCGTCACCGGCTTCGCCGGTCAGAACGGGATGTCCCTCGAGCAGTTTGCCCAGGCCCTGGAACAGGATGGGCAGAGCTATGCCGAGTTTCGGGAGCAGATTCGCAAGGAACTGCTCATGCAGCGCCTGCAGCAGGGCATCGTTAACCGGCGTATCAACATTGGGGAACAGGATGTCCAGGATCTCCTGAATTCGCCCTACTATCGGGAGCTGCTTTCGGACGAGTTCCGCGTTGGACACATTCTCCTGGCGCTCGAACCAAACGCGAGTGATGAGACGATCGAGGCGGCTGAAGGCGCCGCCATCGAAATTGTTCAGGAACTCCGCGACGGTGCTGACTTCGCGCAGATGGCCGTATCCCGCTCGGCGGGCTCCCGAGCCCTGGAAGGCGGTGACCTTGGTTGGCGGAAAGCCGCTGAGCTACCGAGCCTCTTCGCTGAATACGTGATCGGGATGGAGGTAGGTGATGTGTCGCCACCGATTGCCAGCGGCAGCGGTCTGCACATCGTGAAACTCCTCGAGCAGCGCGGCGCCGGTGTTTCCAAGGAGATGCAGAGTCAGCTCCGGCACATACTTGTTATGCCGTCGGAGATTCGTACGGAAGCCGAGGCTGAAGCGCTCATTCGTGACATCTACGGACGGCTCCAGGCTGGCGAGGACTTCGCCGAGCTTGCCATCGAATTCTCAGAAGACCCCGGCAGCGCGCTCGCAGGCGGAGACCTCGGCTGGACGGCGGGTGACGAGTTTGTCCCTGCCTTTCGTGAAGTGATGGTCGCCACAGAGACGGGCACGATCAGCGAACCCTTCCGCAGCACCTATGGCTGGCACGTAATGGAGGTGCTTGATCGCCGTGAACAGGACATGAGCGAAGAGGCGAGACGGGATATGGCCCTGCGCATTCTCCATGGACGCCGCTTCGAGGAAGAGCTCGAGAAGTGGCTCAAGGAGCTCCGCGATGAGGCCTTCGTTGAGATCCGCCTCAACAACGCTTGAGCAAAGCAGCCGGGTTGATGACGCGACTGGCGATCACTCCCGGTGAACCCGCCGGCATCGGCCCGGAACTTCTCGTTCGCCTGGCTCAGGAGCCGCGCAGGTCCGGCTGGATCGCCATCGCAGACCGGGAGCTCATAGCTGCGAATGCAGCGCGGCTCGGGCTGCCGCTCCAGCTTGATGAAAACGTTGATCAACCGACCCTTGCGGCGGAAACCCTCACGGTTATGCACACTCCAGCGGCCGTCAGCGCCATACCCGGAGCGCTCGATGGTCGGAATGCGCCCTATGTGCTGAACACCCTGCGTCTTGCCGCAGAAGGCTGTCTCGCCGGACAGTTCCATGGCGTGGTAACGGGGCCCGTACAGAAATCTGTGCTGAGCGAATCAGGCGTGCCCTTCAGCGGTCACACGGAGTTTTTTTGTGAAGCCGCGGGCGTGGACGATGTGGTGATGCTGCTTGTCGCTGGGACCCTGCGGGTGGCGCTCGCGACAACTCATCTGCCGCTGCGGGCGGTGCCCGATGCGTTGAATGGCGAACTGCTCGAACGTCGCCTCGGCATTCTTGCGGAGGGCCTTGCGCAGCAGTTTCAGCTCGAAACCCCACGGATACTGGTGGCCGGTCTGAATCCCCATGCGGGCGAGGGCGGCCACCTCGGCCGGGAAGAGATTGAGGTGATTGCCCCGGTCTGTGACCGCCTGGCCAAGGCGGGTATGAATCTGCGAGGTCCTTTACCGGCGGATACCCTGTTTACGCCCGCCTACCTTGCCCAGGCAGATGCCGTGTTTGTCATGTATCACGACCAGGGCCTGCCGGTGCTGAAGGCGCAGGGCTTTGGTGAAGCGGTGAACGTCACGCTCGGACTGCCCTTTGTTCGCACTTCCGTCGACCATGGCACGGCGCTGGACCTCGCAGGCCAGGGTACGGCGGACCCCGGGAGCTTCGCTGCGGCCCTCGCGCTCGCCGAACGCCTCGCGGGTGGGGCGGCCCCTTGAGTCAGCCGCTGAAACAGCCCCGCGCACGCAAACGCTTCGGTCAGCACTTCCTGACGGACGAGGGTGTACTACAGCGCATCGTTGACGCCATGGGGTTAGTCTCCGCGGACCGGCTGCTTGAGATTGGTCCTGGCCCCGGCGCCCTGACCAGCTACCTCTACGGCCTTACCGATCACTTTGCGGCCGTGGAGCTGGATCGCGACATGATCGTGCCGTTAACCGTCCGGTTTCCGAAGCTTGCGCTCACCAGCGCGGACATTCTCAGGGTGGACCTGGATAACCTGCTGGAACCCGCCGGTTGGCGCCTCGTTGGAAATCTCCCCTACAACATTTCATCGCCCCTGCTCCTCAAGCTCTACGGGCACCTCGATCGTATCGTCGATATGCACTTCATGTTTCAACGGGAGCTCGGTGCGCGGCTTGCGGCGATACCGGGGACCAAGGATTGGAGCCGGCTCAGCGTGATGACGCAGTATCATTGTGAGGTGGAATCTCTTTTTGATGTCCCGCCGGAAGCATTTTCGCCGCCGCCTCGAGTTCATTCGCAGGTGGTGCGCCTGCGGCCGCGGACTTCGGCACCCGCGGTGGATCTCACGAGTCTCGATCAGGTGCTTAAGGCGGCGTTCTCCGCGCGGCGGAAGCGGATTGCCAACGGGCTCAAGCAGCTGCCTGTTAACTGGCGCGCGACGGACGTTGATCCGGACCTGCGCCCGGACAGTCTGTCTCTGGAAGCGTTTGTTGAACTCGCCAGAGCCCTCGAGCCGGAGGAATTCAATCAGCCCCAAGCGAGCACGAAGGCAGGGTCGGCAGTACCTGAGGACGAAGAATGAGCAACGGGATCACGGTCTCTGTGGAAGTCCGCTTTATTGAGCGGGAGTCGGATCCGGAAAACAGGCGCTATGTTTACGCCTATACGATCACCATCGCCAACGAAGGCCCGTTTACAGCCCAGCTGATTAACCGCTACTGGCGCATCACCAATGGCGATGGCGAGCAACAGGTGGTTGAAGGTCCGGGCGTTGTCGGCAAACAGCCGACGCTCGAGCCCGGTGAAGCCTTCCGCTATACGAGCGCTGCGGTGATTGAGACACCGGTCGGCAGCATGGAGGGTCACTACGAATTCCACACCTCTGATAGCGATGCCTTTCTGGTGCCGATCCCGGCCTTTTCCCTGTCGCAGCCGGAACTCCTCCACTAGGCCCTCGGTAGGAACGCGAAATGGCGACCTATG
>JBCDDI010000037.1:0-13346 GCA_039180365.1 Pseudomonadota bacterium | reverse complement strand
GGCGTTAGCTCTTGACAGCTGAACTGTGAACTCGGCCCGATGAACGGCGCGTGAGAGTCCGGGCGGGCGTGCGGTTCAGAGGTTGAGCTGTTTCTGCTCAGCGAGGACTTCTGAGAGGCGGTCGACCAGGGCGCTGACCTTGCCTTCCGTGAACTCGCTGGCGGCGGCTGCCTGACCGCGGTTGGAAAGGAATTCATTGGCGATGTTGAGAGCCGCCATGACGGCGAGTTCACGGAAGGCAAGGTCAGCGCCCTGGTCGACCGCCTCTCAGAAGTCCTCGCTGAGCAGAAACAGCTCAACCTCTGAACCGGACGCCCGCCCGGACTCTCACGCGCCGTTCATCGGGCCGAGTTCACAGTTCAGCTGTCAAGAGCTAACGCCCGAGGCGTTTTAGCTATACTTGATGCTGTCTCCTGGGATGTTCGCCAGCTGGTGTCGTCCTTGAGCCGTTAGAGAAACTACAGGAGGCTGGGCCTTGCGTCCGTGTGCAAGTCTGATGCCGCTCCATTACCGAAAGGTTCCCGGAGCGGGTCGGGAAGCCTTAGACGCATACGCTTGGTCGCCGCCTTGAACCATAACGGTTCAGGGCAAACCATGCAGCGGCATTCCGGGAGGCTTACTCTTTTATGGGATCCCCGCCGAGACACGACGCGGATACCGGTAAACGCCGGCACGCCCTTCGTCGTGCCCGCAGGCACCTAACCCCGTCAGAACAACGCAGCCACGCCACGGCCGTCTCCCGGCACGTGAGCCGTAGTGGCCTGCTCAACCTTGCCGGCAACATCGGCGCCTATCTTGCTAATCACCGCGACGGAGAACTGGACACGGGACCCCTCCTCAGCCGCCTCTGGGCCATGGGTAAGCCCGTGTCCTGCCCGGTGACCGAACGTCGCTCGGCCGGGAGCGTCATGCATTTCTATCGGCTGGCCCCGGGCACGGCCATCGACAGGGCCCGCTTCGGACTCGATGAGCCTCGGACCTTTGGGACAGGCGCGGGCACCTACACCCACCCCCTCTCGCTGTCGCTCCTCTTCACACCGCTCGTGGGCTTTGATGACGCCGGCCAGCGCATCGGCATGGGTGCCGGCTACTACGACCGCTATCTGGGTCGCATCACGCCGTCCCTTCGTCCGCTGGTCATTGGCCTCGCGCACGAAGCGCAGCGCGCAAAAACACTTCTTGCGGCCGCACCCTGGGATGTTCCGCTCGACGGCGTTGTGACCGAAGCCGGCTGGCAGCCCTTTTCCCCGCGTGCACGCCGGCTTTCCCGAGGCGAAAAGCCGGGCTAAGGTCTGAACCATGGCAGTACGAAAAATCATTCGCATGGGCCACCCCATGCTCCGCGAGGTGGCCCGGGAACTCACGGCGGAAGAAATCGCCAGTGAGTCCGTTCGGCGCCTTGTGGACGACATGATCGATACGCTCCACGACTACGGCGGCATTGGCCTTGCGGCACCGCAGATCGCCGAGCCTCTGCGCCTGGCGATCGTCGAGCTGCCTGGTGGCCCAAGCCGCTATGGCGAACTGCCTGAGCTGCCGCTGACCGTGTTCGTTAATCCGGTGATTGACGTGCTCGACGAAGCGGCCGCCGGCTACTGGGAGGGCTGCCTGTCCGTTCCCGGCCTCCGCGGTTTCGTCGAGAGACCGCAACACATCCGGGTGCGGGCTCTGGATCTAGACGGGCAGCCGCTGGAGATGGTCTTCCAGGGTTTTCCAGCCACGGTGTTCCAGCACGAATTCGATCATCTCGACGGCCGGCTCTACGTTGATCGCATCACCGATCCGACCCGCCTGGTTTTCGAGGAAGAGTTTGAACGCTACGTGCTCCCCGTAGAGCTTGACCGCGATGCAGATCAGGCCGGCTGAAGGGCGGCGGGCTAGCGCAGAAAGAGTTCGTAGGCGGGATTACCGGTCTCTTCCCAATAGCGGTAGCCGATGCGCTGCAGATAGTCTGTGAGGCGCTTGCGTTCCTGATCGACGCGTTCCTCCGGCACCTCAAACCCCGCCAGCACCCGCCCCCAGGCGGCACCGTGATTCCGGTAGTGAAACATGGTGATGTTCCAGCCCGTGCCGAGGACCGAAAGAAACCGTAGCAGCGCGCCCGGACGCTCGGGAAACTCGAAGCGATAGAGGAGTTCCTGCTTTTCGCCGAAGGTGCGACCGCCAACCATGTGCCGGACGTGCAGCTTGGCGGCTTCGTTGTCGGTCATATCGGAAACGGGATAGCCGGCGGCGCCAAGGGTCTCAATAAGGCTGTAGCGGTCCGCGGGCTCCGCCACCTGCAGGCCCACGTAAACGTGCGCTTCCCTGTCACTGGCGAAGCGATAGTTAAATTCGCTGACCGGGTGTTTGCCGAGGGTCCGGCAGAATTTCCGGAAGCTGCCTTTCCGCTCCGGAATGGTGACGCCGAGGATCACTTCCCGCTGCTCGCCCACCTCGGCCCGTTCGGAAATGTGTCGGAGCCGGTCAAAGTTAACGTTGGCACCGCTCACCACAGCGACAAGACTCTGCCCGCTTAAACCTTGATCGGCGCAGTACTTCTTCATACCGGCAACCGCCAGCGCTCCGGCCGGCTCGGCGATCGAGCGGGTGTCGTCGAAGAGGTCCTTGATGGCCGCGCAGATCTCATCGGTATTTACGGTCACCATGCTGTCAACGCAGCGTCGAGCCAGACGGAAGGTCTCTTTGCCCGCCTGGGCGACCGAGGTGCCATCGGCAAAAAGGTCAAGGGTATCGAAGGGCAGGCGCACGCGACGCCCGGCGGCCAGAGCCTGCGTCATGCAGGCAGAACCTTCCGCTTCCACGCCAATGACCCGGGTCCCGGGCGCCAGGTATTTCACATAGGCGCCGATCCCGGCGATGAGCCCGCCGCCGCCCACAGGGACGAAAATGGCGTCCGGCGCGCCGCCGTGCTGATTCATGATCTCCATGCCAACGGTACCCTGCCCGGCAATGACGCCGGGATCGTCGAAGGGGTGCACGTAGACATAACCCTCTTTCGCAACCAGCTCCTTCGCATGCGCTGCGGCATCGTCGTAGTTGTCTCCGTGCAGCACCACGCGGGCGCCGAGATCACGAACCGCATTCACCTTGATGGCCGGCGTGTTGCGCCCCATGACAATGAGGGACCGGATACCGAGTTCCCGGGCGGCCAGGGCCACACCCTGGGCGTGGTTGCCCGCAGAGGCCGTGATCACCCCCCGCGCCCGTTCGCTGTCCGACAGTTCCGCGATGCGGTTGTAGGCGCCGCGGATCTTGAAGGAGAACACGGGTTGCAGGTCTTCGCGCTTCAGCTGCACGGTGTTATCCAGTCGCTTCGAGAGCAGCCGCGCCGGCATGAGAGGGGTCTCTACCGCCACATCGTAAACGCGGGAGGCGAGGATCTTCTTGACGTACTTTTCCACAGAGAGTCGATGGGTTAAGTTGCCGCGGAGTATGGACCAAGCCGAACAAAAACGCAGGGCAGCGGAAGCCGCTCTCGCCTACATCGAACCTCGTCTGACACCGAAGACCATTGTCGGTGTTGGCACGGGTTCCACCGCCGATCTCTTTATCGACGCCCTGGCCGCCGTAAAGCACAAGTTTGACGGCTGCGTGTCGAGTTCCGATGCCAGCACGGCCCGGCTGGAGGGCCATGGCGTGAAGGTTTTCGATCTCAACGCCGTGGATCGTATTGAGGTTTACGTGGACGGGGCCGATGAGGTCAACGGCAATCGACAGCTCATCAAAGGCGGCGGTGGGGCGCTGACCCGAGAGAAGATTGTCGCCGCATCGTCCGACGAGTTTGTCTGTATCGTCGATGCCTCCAAGCAGGTTGAGGTGCTCGGCACCTATCCCTTGCCGGTGGAGGTCATTCCCATGGCCCGCGGTCTTGTCGCCCGAGCCCTGGTTGCCCTCGGCGGTTCACCGGAATGGCGTCAGGATTTTGTGACAGACAATGGCAACCTCATTCTCGACGCCTACGAGCTGGCCATCACCGACCCGCCGGCTCTGGAGGTGAAACTCAACAATGTGCCGGGCGTTGTGACCAACGGCATCTTCGCAGCTCAGGCCGCAGATCTGGTGCTGGTGGCTACAGCAGCAGGGGTCGAGCGCTTCTGAAGCTAAACCGGCAGCAGCTTGCCGGGATTCATCACCTGCTTCGGATCGAAAACCTGTTTTAAGCGCGCCATGATGGCGAGGTCCGCTTCGCTGCGGGTGAAGGATAGAAAATCCCGCTTCAGGAGCCCTACGCCGTGTTCGGCGGAAATGGACCCGTCACGCTCGCGCACAGCGGCAAAAATCTTCGGACTGATCGCATGACAGCGGGCGTAGAACTCCTCCCCCGAGAGCGCGGCCGGTTTCAGTATGTTCAGATGCAGATTGCCGTCGCCGATATGGCCATACCAGCAGATCTCGAAGTCCGGGTAGCTGTCCTGAACGAGTGCGTCGACCTCGTCGATGAACTCGGGCATCAG
Source organism: Pseudomonadota bacterium (assembly GCA_039180365.1). Taxonomy (GTDB): domain Bacteria; phylum Pseudomonadota; class Gammaproteobacteria; order Pseudomonadales; family Azotimanducaceae; genus SZUA-309. The sequence goes on along the minus strand of JBCDDI010000037.1, from coordinate 8,889 downwards.
CGAGATGCGCACGGATAGATCATTTTTATAGGGGGTGTAGGAGGCAATGGATTCGGAGATGCCTTCCCGAAGCTGCCAGAGATCGGCCGCCTGACCTTCCGACTGACTCAAGACCCCGTCAGTCACCCAGCCCTCACCGACAGTTTCCTCGAACACGGCCAGCGCCGTTTCCCCATCGGATTCGTCGAACTCAAGGAGCGCATAAAAAGGCGCGCCGTCCGCCAGCGGACGTTTCAGATCCCGATGCTCGAGCACCTTACCGAGGGCCATTTCCGAGAAGAACTCGAAGGCCGACAGCGTGAGCCGCTCCTGAAAGCGGGCAAGCACTTTAAGAATGTCGGCGAAAACCGGGACCCCGAGGACCATCACCTGCTGCGTGGCCGGCGCCCGGGCAAGGCGCATCTCGGCTTCCACCACGAGGCCAAGGGTCCCTTCGGAGCCGATAAACAGATGCCTCAAATCATAGCCCGTGGCGTTCTTAACGAGCCCGTGGTTGCACTCGAGGACGTCGCCGGCGCCCGTCACGACGGTCAGGCCCGCCACCCAGTCCCGGGTCAGGCCGTAGCGAATGACCTTGATGCCGCCAGCGTTAGTGGCGATGTTGCCGCCGAGCTGACTCGAGCCCGAAGAGGCGAAGTCCACGGGGTAATAAAGGCCACGCTCGGACGCGTAGTCCTGCAGGGTCTGGGTGACAACGCCGGCCTGACAGCGGACGAGGCGGTCGGCGGCGTTGAAGTCGAGGATCCGATTCATGCGGTCAAAGGACACGACAACTTCGCGGTTTCCCGCCACGGCACCGCCGGACAGGCCCGTGCGACCGCCCGAAGGCACCAGCGCAAAGCCGTCAGCGTTTGCCAGGCGCACAAGCTCCACCACCTCTTCGAGGCTTTCGACGAAAACCACGGCGCTCGGGTCCACCTCGAAGCTTCGGGTCCAGTCGCAGCCCCAGGTCTGCAGGGTGTCCGCGTCGCGTTTCAGCTGCCTGTCTGAAAACAATTCATCGAGGGCTTGGGTCATTTGATTTTGATCCTTCAGACGAGCCGCTAGTATATCCGGCCTTTCAGCGCCGCCGACCGGACAAGCCTCTGTGAGCACCACGTCTTTCGATAAAAATCGCATCAAAATCCTGCTGCTTGAGGGGGTACACCCCTGCGCCATCGAGGCCCTCGCCGCGGACGGCTACGAGAACGTCACCCGCCTCGACCACGCGCTGCAGGGGGACGAGCTCGCTGCCGCCTTAAGCGACGTACACATGCTCGGCATCCGTTCACGCACGCAGCTGACGGAGGAGGTGCTTGCCGCGGCCAACCGGCTCATGGCCGTGGGCTGCTTCTGTATCGGAACCAATCAGGTGAATCTCGGGGCCGCAACGGTGCGCGGGATTCCGGTTTTTAACGCGCCCTACTCGAACACCCGCAGCGTTGCCGAGCTGGTGCTTGCCGAGGCGATCCTCCTGCTTCGTGGTGTGCCGCAGAAAACCATGCTCATGCATGACGGGGTCTGGCAGAAGTCGGCGGCCGCTTCCTTTGAGATTCGCGGCAAGACGCTCGGGGTCGTCGGCTATGGCAACATCGGCGCCCAGCTTGGCGTACTTGCGGAAAGTCTCGGCATGAACGTGGTGTTCTACGACGTGGTGCGCAAGCTGAACCTCGGCAACGCCCGCCAGATTGATGCTTTAAGCGACGTCCTCGGCAGCGCGGACGTGGTCTCTCTGCACGTGCCGTCGACGCCGGCAACGGCCAATCTCATGAACGCCGAGCGCTTGAGCGATCTTAAAGACGGTGCCGTACTCATCAACGCATCCCGCGGCAACGTCGTCGAAATCCCGGCGCTGGCAGAGGAAATCAGAAAAGGTCGGCTTCTGGGCGCAGCCATCGACGTCTTTCCGGAAGAGCCGAAGTCCAACAATGAACCCTTTGTTTCTGAGCTCAAAGGCCTGCCGAACGTGATCCTGACCCCACACATCGGCGGCAGCACGCAGGAGGCGCAGGAGAACATCGGCCGGGAAGTTGCCGAGAAGCTGATTCGCTACAGCGACAACGGCAGCACCCGCTCAGCGGTCAACTTCCCGGAGGTGGCCCTGCCGGAACATCCCGGCCAGCACCGGCTCCTGCATATCCACGAAAACACGCCGGGCATCCTCTCGGCCATTAACCAGGCCCTGTCCGATGCGAACGTCAACGTCGCCGGACAGTATCTGCAGACCATGGGCGACGTTGGCTACGTGGTGATCGATATCGAGGCTGACTACAGCCAGGACGTGCGAGCGAAGCTTGCCGCCGTGCCGGGCACCATCCGCACCCGCGTCCTCTATTAAGTCGGCGCGATGTGTCCGCGGCTCAGCGCGCGCCGCCGAGGCGCGGGGCCAGCCAGCGGAAAATCTGCCCGCGAATCAGGTCTGATTCATTAACCAGATGATGCCGGGCCGCCGGAATCTCCAGGAACTCCGGCCGGGTCTTGTCCTTGAGCACCGCCATACCGTGGCGCCAGTCGACGGTCTCGTCGGCGTGGCCCTGAACCACCAGAGGCTCGAAGGGCAGGCGCTCGTAGCTCTGAAAGCGTTTCATCCAGTCGACCATGGCTGTGACCCACTGCACCGGCAGAACCATGGGCGCGAGCGGATCCCGGCGCATGAGCTCGAGAAACTCGGGATTTTCCGCGTTATCGGTGATGGTGCGCGGCCGCTCCTTGATCGTGTACTTCGCCGCGAGATAAATCCAGCGGGCCACGGGCCAGTTAGCCGGGCGCACCAGGGGGGCGAGCAGCACCACCTCCGCAAAGCCATGGTCCGGTCTGCGGGCGAGATATTCCATGGCGATGGCACCGCCCATGGACTGACCGATGATGTAACAGGGCCCCGGCAGTCGGCCCTGATAGTGAACCATGACGTCCGCAAGGGCCGTCACGTATTCATCGAAACTGCCGATGGTGGCGCGCGGGCCGGTCGACAGCCCGTGGCCCGGCTGATCAAAGGTCACCACCGTAAGACCCTGCTCGAGAAGAAACTCGATGAGGTAGCCGTAGAGACCAACGTGGTCGTAGTAACCGTGGCAGACGATGGCACTGCCGCGCGGCGCCGGGTGCTCGAAGCGTTGTACAACAAGACGATGCACGCCACTCTCGAGCCAGCCGATGCTGTGCTCGAGGCCTGAAATCCGGTCGCTGAAGTCGAGGTTGTAAAAGGCGTAGTAGCGGCCAAGTTCGGCAGCGGCACTCACCTCGCCTTTCGCTTCCGGCAGCGGGGTCAGCACCCGGGTCAGGGCTTCCGGGTCGAAAGTACCGCGACCGCGGACCGCTTCCCGATCGCCCTCGCCAGTCGCATCCACGCTGTTTTCCTCTGCGCTCAGCGGTCTGCGGCCTTAGGCAACGGTCTCAGTGCACAACCTGGTTGAGCGCCCCATCGGCATAGCGCTGAAACATTGCCTCAAGGGAAATCGGCGCGATCCGGCTGGCCTTGCCCGCCGTACCGAAGGCTTCGTAGCGATCGATAACAACCTGCTTCATGGCACGCTGGGAGGCGGCCAGGTACTTGCGCGGATCAAACTCAGCGGGATTAGCCGCAAGGAACTGCCGGATCGCCGCGGTGGACGCAAGGCGCAGATCCGTATCAATGTTTACCTTGCGCACCCCGTGGCGGATACCCTCCTGAATTTCTTCCACGGGCACGCCGTAGGTTTCAGGAATCTCGCCGCCGTATTCGTTGATGATGGCGAGGAGGTCCTGCGGGACCGACGACGACCCGTGCATAACCAGGTGCGTATTCGGAATGCGGGCGTTGATGGCCTTAACCCGATCAATGGCAAGAATGTCGCCGGTTGGTGGCCGGGAGAATTTGTAGGCCCCGTGGGAGGTGCCGATGGCAATGGCCAGCGCGTCCACGCCCGTCTGCTTGACGAAATCAGCCGCCTGCTCCGGATCGGTGAGCAGCATGTCCATGGACAGGGTGCCTTCGGCCCCGACGCCATCTTCCTCACCGGCTTCACCGGTTTCGAGACTGCCGAGGCAGCCGAGCTCTCCTTCCACGGACACACCACAGGCGTGCGCCATGTCTACGGTCTGTCGGGTCACGTCGACGTTGTAATCATAGCTGGCTGGCGTTTTCTGATCGTCGAGGAGGGATCCGTCCATCATCACGGAAGAGAAACCAAGCTGGATGGAACGCTGGCAGACCGCGGGCGAGGCCCCGTGATCCTGATGCATCACCACCGGGATGTGCGGAAATTCCTCGACGGCAGCGAGGATCAGGTGCCGGAGGAAGTTCGGTCCCGCGTACTTCCGGGCGCCTGCGGAGGCCTGAACAATCACCGGCGCGTCAGTCTCGTCAGCACCCTCCATGATGGCCCGCATCTGCTCTAGGTTGTTGACGTTGAAGGCCGGTACACCGTAGTTGTGTTCGGCGGCGTGGTCGAGAAGCTGACGCATGCTGATCAGCGCCATAGGAGGTCCCTCCGTTTACTGTTGCTCAGTCGGTTTGCGCCCGCTCCGCGAGAATCGCCACCGCCGGCAGAGTCTTCCCTTCAACGAACTCGAGAAAAGCGCCACCGGCCGTGGAGATGTAGCCCATGCCCTGGCGCAGGCCGTACTTGTCGATGGCCGCGAGTGTGTCCCCGCCCCCGGCGATAGAAAAGGCGTCGCTGCCGGCGATGGCTTCACCCAGCACCCGGGTCCCCTCACCAAACTGGTCGAACTCGAAGACGCCGACGGGACCATTCCAGAGCACGGTGCCCGCGTCGGTCAGCGTTGCGGCGAGCTGCCGGGCGGACTCGGGTCCGATGTCGAGAATCATCTCGTCGTCGCCCACTTCGTCGATGGCGCGCAGCACGGCCACTTCCTGTTCGTCGAAGGCTTTGCCGACCATGACGTCTACCGGCAGGGGCACGTCAACCTGTTCGGCGATGGTCCGGGCAGCATCGAGAAGATCGGCCTCATGAAGACTCTGACCAACGCCATGACCGGCTGCGGCGATAAAGGTGTTGGCAATACCGCCGCCAACAATCACCCGATCGGCAATCCTGGCAAGGGCCCCAAGCACATCGAGCTTCGTCGATACCTTGGCCCCACCAACGATGGCAACCAGAGGTCGGGCTGGTTCGGCCAGGGCCTTCTCCAGCGCTTCCAGCTCGCGCACGAGCAGCGGACCCGCACAGGCAATCGGCGCAAATTTGGCGACACCATGGGTGGAGGCCTGGGCTCTATGGGCTGTAGCGAAGGCATCCATGACGAAGACGTCGCAGAGGCTGGCCAGCCGTTTCGCCAGAGCGTCGTCGTTCGCCTTCTCGCCGGTAAGGAACCGAACGTTTTCGAGCAGCACCAGCTCCCCCGGCGCCACCGTTACCTGGTCCAGGTCTGCAACAAGCGGGACAGGACGACCCAGGTGCTCGGCAAGGCGGGCGGCAACCGGCGCCAGGCTTGCAGCCGGATCCTGCCGGCCTTCCTCAGGCCGGCCGAGGTGCGACATGACGATGACCGCCGCGCCCGCATCCAGGGCCTGGCGCAGCGTTGGCAGAGCAGCCTCGATCCGCGCCTCGTTGGTCACAACGCCGTCCTTGAGCGGCACATTCAGATCTTCCCGGATCAGCACGCGCTTTCCCGCGAGCTCCAGATCCGTCATTTCCACACGCGGGAGTACGTTCATGAGGCGCGCCCTGTAAGGACTTTTGCGAGGGTGCCTTTCGCCGCGGCGACAACATTGTCGACGGTCATCCCCAGCTCCGCCATGGCCACGGGCCCTGGCGCCGACAACCCGAAGCGGTCAATGCCAACCACGGCACCGTCCAGGCCCACGAAGCGATACCAGTAGTCTGGATGTCCCGCTTCCACGGCCACCCGCGCCCGACAGGCCGCCGGCAGCACTGCATCCTGATAGGCCGCATCCTGCGCGAGGAACACGTCCGTCGATGGCAGCGACACCACGCGCACGCCGAGGCCTTCCTGGGCGAGGGTTTCTGCGGCGGTCACGGCCAGTTCAACCTCCGAACCGGTTGCCAGCAGAATCAGGTCCAGTTCCTGCTGCTCGCGCAGCAGCACATAGCCGCCACGAGCCACGTCGGCAAAGGCTGATGCGTCGCGGTCTTCGATCCGCGTTTTCTGCCGGGTAAAAATCAATGCGCTGGGACCCTTTGCACTCATGGCCGAACGCCAGGCGAAGGCACTTTCAACGGTATCGCAGGGCCGCCAGGTGGACAGGCCCGGCGTCGTTCTCAGGTTTGTCAGCTGCTCCACGGGCTGGTGCGTGGGCCCATCTTCACCAACGGCAACGGAGTCGTGGGTGTAGACGAAGATGTTCGGTACACCCATGAGCGACGCGAGGCGCACGGCGTTGCGCGCGTATTCCATGAAGACCAGGAAGGTCCCGGAGAAAGGGCGATAGCCGCCATGGAGCGCCATGCCGTTGGTGATGGCAGCCATCCCGAACTCGCGTACCCCGTAGCTTAAGTGGCGTTCTTCCTCGGCGCCGCTCCAGCGGGTGCCGTTTGAGCCGGTCAGATCCGCGGAGCCACCGAAGAGCTCGGGAACTTTACCGGCCAGGGCGCCGATGCAGGCCTGCGAGGACTTGCGAGTTTCCAGGGCACCGCCGTCTCCTTGTGCCGTGCGGGCCAGGGCGTCGAGTTCTTCGCTCCAGTCGGAGGGCAGCTCGCCGGCCATTCGCCGTTCGAACTCCCGGGCAAGCTCCGGGTGCGCGCCGCGGTAGGCTTCGAAGCGCGCGGCCCAGTCGGCCTGTGCCGCCGCGCCCGCCTCGCGACAATCCCAGTCTCTGTAGATGTGGTCTGGAATCTCAAAAGGCGCATCGCCCCAGTTCAGCTGCTTACGGGTCAGGGCAATTTCTTCCTGCCCGAGCGCAGCACCATGGGCCCCGGCAGTGCCCGCCTTGTTGGGAGAGCCATAGCCGATAATGGTTTTCGTACAGACCAGCGTCGGTCGGCCGTCGGACGCTCTGGCTTCAGCCAGCGCCGCCTTTACGGCGTCGCCGTCGTGGCCGTCGACGGCTCGGATGACCCGCCAGCCATAGGCTTCAAAGCGCGCGGGAACGTCCTCGGAGAACCAGTCGCCAACTTCACCGTCGATGGAAATATTGTTGTCATCGTAGAGACAGATGAGCTTGCCGAGCTTCAGCGTGCCGGCGAGGGAAGCCGCCTCATGGGAGATACCCTCCATCAGACAGCCGTCTCCGGCAATCACCCAGGTGCGATGATCAACCACCTCGAAGCCGTCGCGGTTGAATTCTAGAGCGAGCTTGGCTTCAGCCAGGGCCATACCCACGGCATTGGCCAGGCCCTGGCCGAGGGGGCCGGTGGTAGTTTCCACCCCGGGGCACTCTCCATACTCCGGATGGCCAGCCGTTTTCGAGTGCAGCTGCCGGAAGGCTTTGAGGTCGTCAAGGTCGACGGCATAACCGGACAGATGCAGGGCTGCATAGAGGAGCATGGAGCTGTGGCCGTTGGAGAGCACGACCCGATCCCGATCAGCCCAGGTCGGATCTCCGGGATTGTGTTTCAGCTCTTCGCGCCAGAGCACTTCGGCCAGATCGGCGAGCCCCATGGGCGCCCCTGGATGGCCGGAATTGGCCGCCTGCACGGCATCCATGGCAAGCGCGCGAATCGCGTTTGCCCGTTCGGTTCTCGACGACATGTCACCCCCGGGTTGCTTGGCGCCGGTCGTACGCTGCGACCGGGCCGGAAAAAATGCGGCGCTATTGTCGTTAAAGGCGGAGTTGAGCGCAATTCACGGCAACCCTCGGTGTATTCATGGTCTCACAACCGGCGACAACCTCAGAGAATCAATAGGTTACAATCCGCGGCCTTTACCGGCGACCCGCCAGCTTGAGAAGCTGACTAAAGAGGACAGGGCGGCCACCCGGGACCCTTACGAACTCCTAGAAAAGAGCAGGGAACAGCATGAGCGATTATCAGACCTTCACCTCCGAGTCCGTCTCCGAAGGCCACCCCGACAAAGTGGCCGACCAGGTGTCCGATGCCATTCTTGACGCCATGCTGGCGCAGGATCCGGACTCCCGCGTGGCCTGCGAAACCCTGATCAAGACCGGCATCTGCGTCGTCGCCGGTGAGATCCGCACGAACGCGGAGGTCAACATTGATCAGGTGGTGCGCCGGACCATCGATCGGATCGGCTACAACTCCATGGACGTCGGCTTCGACGCCAGCGACTGTACCGTGGTTAATGCCCTCGGGATGCAATCCGCCGACATCGCCATGGGGGTTGATGAAAGCGACGACCACGAACAGGGTGCCGGTGATCAGGGCCTTATGTTCGGCTACGCCACCGCTGAAACCGACGTCTTCATGCCCGCACCGATCACTTACTCGCACCGGCTTGTGCAGCGCCAGGCAGAGATGCGGCGCTCATCGCTCAAGTTCCTGCGCCCGGACGCAAAAAGCCAGCTCTCCTTTCAGTACGACGAAGCCGGCAAGCCCGTCGCCATTGATGCGGTTGTGCTGTCTACGCAGCACGACCCCGACGTCAGCCAGGCAGACCTCCACGAAGCCGTTATGGAAGAAGTGATCAAGCCGGTCATCCCCGGCAACTGGCTCTCCGGCGATACGAAGGTCTATATCAATCCCACCGGCCAGTTCATCATCGGCGGTCCTGTCGGCGACTGCGGCCTCACGGGCCGGAAGATCATTGTTGATACCTACGGCGGCATGGCCCGCCACGGCGGCGGCGCGTTCAGCGGCAAGGACCCGTCCAAGGTGGACCGTTCTGCTGCCTACATGTCCCGCTACGTTGCCAAGAACCTGGTCGCCAGCGGTGCGTGCAAGCGCGCTCTCGTTCAGCTGGCCTACGCGATTGGCGTCGCAGACCCGGTCAGTGTGATGGTCGACACGTACGGCACGGGCGAGGTCAGCGACGAGCAGCTGACGGCAGCCGTGC
>JBCDDI010000036.1:0-13372 GCA_039180365.1 Pseudomonadota bacterium | reverse complement strand
TGTTTTGCTATCCCGCATAGGAACCGAGTTCAAGGGGGGAGTGTTTTAACACCCCCCACCAGGGTGAAGGTGGCTCGGAGACCCACCGGGGCGGGGGTTAACAAGTGGATCGGGTGGTCCTTAACCCGCGCCCCAGTGGGCCTCTGAGCTACTTTCGCCTTGGTGCGGGGTATTCAAGCACCCTCCTTGAACTCGGGACCTTTGCAGGATAGGAAAAATTCGCAAATGCCGTTGGGTAGCTCATACAAATTCCTGAAGAAACAACAGCGGTCACTTTTTGGCTCGGGGCAATATTGAGGCAATGACAGGTTAAAGAAGGTGGAATGTTAGAGAAAAGTTTCCGGGCTCTAGCGTCTGACAGAGTGGAGTTAGAATAATGTTTAGCCACTATTCGCTTCCCCTCGATACGGAAAATAAAATGATGTATTATATGACTATACTAGGCCAAAACATGAAAATGATCTGACCTAAGGTCAGGTCAAGGATATTATTCAACCTAGTATAGTCAATATGCACATCAATCGACTCGCAATAGGAATCTAAACTTAACAGTATCTAAATAAAAGTTTCATCATCCTTTCCTGCAAAGTTATTGACCCAAGTCTGAAACCTGCCTAAGTAGCACCAAATGACCTCTCAAAAGTCACAGGTCAAAAAGTGTTACATGAACTTGGAAAAGGGCCCAGGATACTACAGTTAAGAGAATATGAAGGTATTCGCAGCTTTATCTAAACAAATAGGTTTTCCCATGCATTTCCAATGGAGAGGTTTTGATCCGTACCTGACCCTCGGTCCTCGATATGAAAAATGTAGTACGCGGTAGGCCAATTATGTGATATAAGTTTCATTCCGATAGATTCAACAATTTCTTACTTATACCCCGGTCTGCGACCTGGGCTAACACCCCACCGGCGCAGGAGAGCCGCATGACAAAGTGCTGAAAGCAAACCATATTTCCGTCTCCACGGTCGCGCGAGTCGGGAACTCGACCATCTGCTCGTGATCGATGGGGATGCGAACGTTGCAGTGGAATCCCTCTTCGCGCCTGGTGATTTGAGCGAAGTGCGCATCTTTTTTCCGGACCCCTGGCCGAAGAAGCGCCACCACAAGCGCCGACTGATTCAGCCGGCGTTCGTCAGTTTGTTAAGTGCACGGCTGGCGCCGGGGGCTCGACTGCGCCTGGCGACGGACTGGGAGCCTTACGCGCATTGGATGCTTGAGGTCCTGGAAGGTGAGGCAACGCTCGAGAACCTCGCGGGTAGCGGTTTCGCCGAGCGCTTCGCGGGCCGCAACGTTACCCGCTTTGAAGCGCGCGGCCAGCGCCTCGGCCACGAAGTCTGGGATCTCTCTTACCGGCGTCGCTGACCGGTCGCCTAGCCGTCCAGAGCGGCGAACTCAGAGATAGGCTGCGATCAGGCTGTCCAGCAGCTCGTAACCGCGCGGCGTTGCCGCTAAGCGGTCCTCGCGCAGGAGCCCTGCTTCAATCTGCGTTCCCCTGATCGGCTCCAGGGTACTCAGGGCTAAGCCTGTCGCCGCTTCGAAGCGTTCGTTGGCCACTCCGTTCATGAGCCGCAGGGCGTTCAGCATGAACTCGCCCGGCAGGTCCCCGGCATCGATGGCCTTTGTCTCGGTGGCCGTGGGGTTGTTCTGATAGAGACGCGGCTGGGATGCTTTTCGACGCCGGTGGATAGTGCCGTCGGCGGTGGTCAGCTTACCGTGGGCGCCGGCCCCCACACCCAGGTAGTCGCCGAAGGTCCAGTAGACCTGGTTGTGCCGGCAGCGTCTGTTGCCCCGGGCATAGGCAGACACTTCGTAGCGCTCGTAGCCTGCGTCGGCCAGTAAGCGATGCCCGGCCGCTTCCATGGCTTCCAGCTGAATGTCACCCGGCAGCGCGGGTGGCGGGCGGCGCGCGAACTCCGTTTTCGGTTCCAGGGTCAGCTGGTACCAGGAGAGGTGCTCAGGCTCGAGGCTGAAGGCCGTTCGCAGATCTTCAAGGGCCTCATCCCGACTCTGCCCTGGCAAACCGTACATGAGGTCGAGGTTAATGTTGTCGAAGCCCCCGGCCCGAGCCAGAGAGAAGCTCCTGAAGATGGCGCCGCGATCATGGATACGGCCCAGGGCTTTGAGCTTTTCGACTTCGAAAGACTGTGCCCCGAAAGACAGGCGATTCACCCCGGCGCGCCGGTAACCGGCCAGATCCTGATGTTCCGCCGTGCCCGGGTTGGCTTCCAGGGTCACCTCGACGTCCTCCGTGAGCATCGGCGCCAGTCGACCCAGCACGCGTGCGATGGAGGCAGGCGAAAAAAGGCTCGGTGTGCCGCCACCGAAGAAAACGCTCCCTAAGCGCCGGCCCTCTAAAGCTGGCAACTGTGCCTCTAGATCTAAGAGCAGTGATTCCAGATAGGCCGCCTCCGGGAGCTCACCGCGCAGCGGGTGCGAGTTGAAGTCGCAGTACGGGCACTTTTTTACACACCAGGGAAAGTGCACGTAGAGACCAAGGTTGATCACTTCCCGCTCTCGGCGCTCAGGCGCTCAAGCAGACTGGCGGCTGCAATACCCCGGTGGCTGAGGCTGTTCTTCCGCTCTGCATCAAGCTCGGCGGCCGTGAGCCCGAGTGCGGCAATGAAAAAATGCGGGTCGTAGCCAAAACCGTTTTCGCCTCGGGGTTCCGTAACAATCTCGCCGTCCCAGCGTCCGTCGGCGATGATCGGCGTGGGATCTTCGGGGTGCTTAAGGAAAACGATGACGCTGTGAAAGTGCGCGCGGCGATCACTGCTGGTCTCCAGCGCAGCAATCAGCTTGGCGTTGTTGGCCGCGTCCGCATCGGCTCCGGCGACGCCCGCATAGCGCGCGGAGTAAACGCCCGGGGCACCGTCGAGTGCTTCCACGGCCAGGCCCGAGTCATCGGCGATGGCCGGGAGCCCGGCCAGTCGGCTGGCGTGCCGAGCTTTCAGGAGCGCGTTTTCGACGAAGGTACAGCCGGTCTCCTCCGCCCCTTCGATGCCGAGTTCACCCTGAGTTATGAGCTCTACGCCAAGCGGTGCCAGCAGTGTGCCCAGCTCCTTGAGCTTGCCTGCATTGCCGCTGGCGAGGACAACCTTCACTGCCCGTCCCAGAACACCTGATGCTGGAACCTGAGCTCCCGGGTAACGCCATCCGGTGTGGTCACGTTAATCCGGAAGCGGAGCGTGTCCTGATCGGATGCTTTGATCTCCGAGAGGTAATAGATGGCGGGACCTTCGCGGACTTCCTGAAACTCGAGCGTCTGCATCTGGCTCATGAGGTTGCTGGACGTCCCTTCCAGGGTTACGGAAACCGGTGTGCTGGACTCGTCCAGGAAGGAGAGATTCACCAGCGATCGGTCCCGGCCGCGGACGATGCCGTACTGTTCGGCGATTTTTTCGCTGAAGAAGGTTGTCTGCACCACCACGTAGTGAGCCTCATAGGGTCCAAGGGGTTGCATCTGTTCGGCCTGGACCGTTGCGGCTCCGAAAAGCGCGCAAGTCATAAAGAGTCTGAACGCCAGCTTCTGTATCGAGTCAAGGCGCGCATCAGGCTGCTTCTGAAAACCCAGGCGGCGGCGAACGTGATGTGTTTTGTTGTGGCCGCGGTGTGCTGAAGAAAAAGTGTTCACGGTTGAGGTCGTCCCAGACGGTAGAAGGCGAAAGTGCCGAAAAAATTGGGGAATCGATTAATAAGCGGCCGGTTGGCGTGATCCGCATCCACCACAAAGCGCTCGATGATCGTCAGGCCCAGCTCCTGGCAGACCCGTTCGAAGTCGAGGAAGGTACAAAGCCGAATATTCGGCGTTTCGTACCAGCTGTAGGGCAGATGCTCAGACACCGGCATGCGGCCGTGCCGGGCCAGATAAAGCCGGCAGCGCCAGTGACCGAAATTTGGAAAGGTGACGATACATTCGCTGCCAATGCGCAGCATTTCTTCGAGGAGCGCCACCGGCGCTCGCACGGATTGCAGTGTCTCCGTCATGATCACCATGTCGAAGCTGTCTTTTTCGAAATTGTTCAGGCCTTCATCGAGGTTCTGTTCGATGACGTTAACGCCTTTGCGAACGCAGGTGGTGATGTTGTCGGGATCGATCTCCAGTCCGTAGCCGTTGACGGACTTGACAGCCTGCAGGTGGGCGAGAAGCTCGCCTTCGCCGCAGCCGAGGTCCAGGACCCGGGCTCCGGGATTAATCAGCTCGGCGATGATCTTCAGATCAGGACGCATGACATTGCCCTGCAATGCGATCGAAGTAGCCGCCGAGCACATCGAAGTACCGTTCGATGGGCAATAGAAAAGCATCGTGGCCCTGGTCTGACTCGATCACACAGCTGACGACGTTCTTTCGCGCGGCCATGAGCGCGTCGCTGATCTCCTTCGAGCGTGCCGCGGAAAAGCGCCAGTCGCTGGAGAAGGCGATGACACAGAAATCGCAGCGTGTTTCCGCCAGGGCGGCGACCAGATTGTCGTTGTGATCAGCGGCAGGATCGAAATAGTCGAGGGCATGGGTCATGAGCAGATAGGTATTGGCGTCGAAACGCCTCGAGAAGGAGCGACCCTGATAGTGCAGGTAACTCTCCACCTGGAACTCGACGTCCCGTCCTGCGCGGATGTCTCCGGACTTGATCTCCCGGCCAAATTTGCGCCCCATGCCGTCGTCGGACAGGTAGGTAACGTGGCCGACCATGCGGGCAAGCATCAAGCCGAGATCGGGATTGGCGCCGCGACTCCGGTAGTGCCCGTCGTGATACTCGGGATCGGACAGAATGGCCTGCCGGGCAATCTCATTGAAGGCGATGTTCTGCGCGGAGAGCTTGGCCGCGGATGCGATGAGCACGGCGGCACCGAGGCGCTCCGGTTCGTCGATGGCCCACTGCATGGCCTGCATGCCGCCGAGGCTGCCGCCAACCACCGCGGCAAAACGTTCGATGCCAAGGTGATCGGCCAGCAGCACCTGTGATCTGACCCAGTCGCTGACCGTAACGTTTGGAAAGTCCGGACCGTAGGGCTGGCCGGTTGCTGGATTGGTCGTTAAGGGCCCCGTGGAGCCGTGGCAGCCGCCAAGATTGTTCAGGCTGACAACAAAAAAGCGGTTCGTATCGATGGGCTTGCCGGGGCCAATGCAGGCGTCCCACCAGCCGGGCTTCGGATCGTCGGCGCTGTGGTAACCGGCCGCATGATGGTTACCGGACAGCGCATGGCAGATGAGCACCGCGTTGCCGCGCGCCTCGTTCAGAGTGCCGTAGGTCTCATAGACGAGTTCGAAGCCCTCGAGCACCTCATCGCACTGGAGCCGAAAGGGCTCCGGATGAGTAAAGGTCCTGGGCGTGATGATGCCCACGGAGTTGTCGAGCGCCTGTGCCATCAATCCTCAGGGCAAGGTCAGAAGTAGAGCTGCGGCAGGATACGCTCGATGACGCCCAGCAGCAGAAAGATAAGGATTGGTGAAAAGTCGAGGCCACCCATAGGGGGAATTAGCTTTCGCGCGGGTCCGAGCAGGGGCTCCGTCAGCTGTTGCAGGAGCGTTAGCGCGGGATGGTAGCTGCCTGGGGCGATGAAGCTGGAGATGATCATGATCAGAATCCCCCACCAGTAGCCTTTAACGATAAAGAGCACCACGGAGATGGCGCTGTTGCCGAGGATCTGCAGGATCGTGCCCGGAAAACGCCCGAGAATGGAGGCCACCGCATAGGTGAGGATCACCTGGGCGAGCATCGCCGCCAGAAAGGACACCAGATCCAGATTGCGGAAACCCGGGAGCACCTGTCTGAGCGGCTTGAGCACCGGGTCGGTGGCTTTGACGATGCCCTGCGAGATCGGGTTATAGAAATCGGCGCGGCTCGCCTGCAGCAGAAAGCGCAGGATGAACAGCACGGTCACCGTCTGCAGCAGGAAATAGGCAACGTAGAGCAGAACTTCGTTCATGCGCCAAACTCCACCGCAAGGGCCTGAGATCGGTCCCGGGCGCCGTCGAGCGCCCGGCGGACAATGGCAGCGGTGTCGTGCGCCTCAAGCACGGCGAGGGCAGCTGCGGTAGTGCCGCCCGGAGAGGTCACGTTGCTGCGCAGGACCGCCGGCGTGGCGCTGCGTTCCCTGGCCATGAGGGCAGCCCCGTAGGCGGTCTCCAGGGTCAGGACCGTAGCTGTCTCCGCGTCGAGACCCTGGCTGATGCCGCTGTCGATCATGGCTTCCATGAGATAGAAGAAGTAGGCGGGGCCGCTGCCGGAGACGGCGGTCACCGCGTCAAGCTTGCTCTCCTCGTTAACCCACAGGGTCCGACCGGCCGTTTCAAGGACGGCCTCGGCGCGGCCGCGGTCCCTGTCGCTCACAGCCTCACTCGCGAACAGAGCCGTCATGCCGGCCCCGAGCAGTGCCGGGGTGTTCGGCATGCAGCGCACGATCGGCTGCGAGACGGAGGTCCAGGCCTGCATGGCCGCGACGGGCACCCCGGCGGCAATAGAGACAAGCAGCTGCTCGGGGCTGAGCGCCTCGAGGCTCTTAAGCACGTCGCCGAGCACCTGCGGCTTTACCGCGAGCACCACCATGGAACCTGCCTGGGCCACGGCCTCGTCGTTTTTGTCGGTGACCTGGATGCCAAGCTCGAGAAGCAGCGCCCGCTGCTCGGCCACGGGATCGCTGACCATGATGCGTTCCGGGTCAGTTCCCGCACCGATAAGGCCGCTGATCAGGCTCCTGGCCATGTTGCCACCGCCAATGAAAGCGATCGTTTCCGTCGTCGACTCGGTGCTCAACTGCACTCCTTCAAAATTCTGTTAAACCCTGCGGCGTCAGGCCGGCCGCGATTCCCGGGCACCAAAGATGGCTGTGCCCACCCGAACCAGCGTCGCACCTGCCGCCACGGCCGCGCGGTAGTCGCCGCTCATCCCCATGGAAAGCGTGTCCCAGCCCTCAGGGGCTGTTGGCGCGAGGCTCTCGAAAAGCTCGCGGAGGCGATTGTAGCCCGCCGCCGGATCCGTCTGCGGGTCCAGTATCGTCATCAGTCCCCGCACGTCCAGCCGCTCGCAAGCGCGGCATTCGGCCAGCAGAGCGGCGGCTTCCTCGGGCCGCGCTCCGGCTTTGTTGGGATCGGCATCCACCTTCACCTGCAGGCACACCTGAAGCTTGGACCCCGGCGGCCGCTGGTCGTTTAAACGGCGCGCAATCTTTGCCCGCTCAACGGTGTGCACCCAATCGAAGTGGGTTGCCAGGTCCCGGGTTTTGTTGCTCTGAATGGCGCCGATGAAGTGCCATTCCGGTGCTGCCGCAGGCGCCAGCCGGGCGACTTCGGCAATTTTGGCCACTGCCTCCTGCACGTAGTTTTCGCCGAAAGCCTGCTGGCCGGCCGCAAGCGCCTCCAGCACCGCGGTGGCCGGCTTGGTCTTGGAGACGGCGATCAACGATACGGCATGCGGCTCTCGTCCCGCGGCTTCTGCCGCGGCCGTGATCTCTGCCCGGACGGCGGCAAGCCTTTCTGAGAGCCTTTGCTGTCTTGCTGCGGTGCTCACCGTTCCACGCTCTGCGATCTGGCACTTCGTTCTTCGCGCCCGGCCACGAAGCTTGAGGCAGAGACCTTCCTGCCGGCTCTCGCCGAGCCGGCGGAAGCAGCGCAAAGGGGCCCTGCGAACCCTGTCGCAAAACCGGCAGTCCTGGGCAAAGAGCGTGGTGAATCAGACACTTGGCGTCTAGTATAACCTTTCAGGCGCCGGTGCCTGGACCGGTTCCAGGGGGTATTCCCGGGGCAGGATGCAGGATCATAGCCGGGCGCCTACCCGGACAAGGACAGAGCCCGAAGCCACTGAGGACTGGGCCAGACAAGGACAGAGAATGGACATTACCGAACTGCTTGCGTTCAGTGCCAAACAAGGCGCTTCCGACCTCCATCTCTCCGCGGGCCTGCCACCGATGATTCGCGTCGATGGCGATGTGCGGCGCATTAATCTGCCCCCGCTTGAGCATTCCGAGGTACACGGTCTCATCTACGAGATCATGAACGACAAGCAGCGTAAGGATTACGAGGAGTTCCTGGAAACGGACTTCTCCTTCGAAGTGCCCGGTGTTGCTCGCTTCCGGGTGAACGCCTTCAGCCAGAACCGCGGCGCGGGGGCTGTGTTCCGGACCATTCCCTCGAAGGTTCTGACCATGGAAGACCTGGACATGGGCCAGGTATTCAAAGACATCTCCATGGTTCCCCGGGGCCTCGTGCTCGTTACCGGGCCTACCGGCTCCGGTAAGTCGACAACCCTGGCGGCGATGATCGACTTCATCAACGACAATCGCTACGACCACATCCTCACGATTGAGGACCCCATTGAATTTGTTCACGAGTCGAAGAAGTGCCTTGTGAACCAGCGGGAAGTGCACCGCGACACCCACGGGTTTAACGAGGCGCTGCGCTCGGCGCTCCGGGAAGACCCGGACATCATCCTCGTGGGTGAGCTCAGGGACCTGGAGACGATCCGCCTGGCGTTGACCGCCGCCGAGACCGGTCACCTGGTTTTCGGCACCCTGCACACAACCTCCGCCGCGAAAACCATCGACCGCGTTATCGACGTGTTCCCGGCGGAAGAAAAAGACATGGTCCGCTCCATGCTCTCCGAGTCACTCCAGGCCGTTGTCTCACAGACGCTCCTGAAGCGCGCTAATGGCGGCCGGGTAGCCGCCCACGAGATCATGATCGGGATTCCCGCAATCCGGAACCTGATTCGGGAGGACAAGGTCGCGCAGATGTACTCGGCGATTCAGACCGGCAGCGCGCACGGCATGAGTACCCTGGATCAGTGCCTGGAAGATCTCGTTGCGAAGCGCGTCATCACCCGGGAGACGGCCCGCGAGAAAGCGAAGATCCCGGAGAACTTCTAAGCGGGGGCAGCAAGCGCTCTAAAGGAAGAACCGGACAGGCAAGGACCGCCGAACGGGCAAAGACCAGCCAAACAGGCAAGGATCAAAAGAAGGACCCTAAGAGGCTCATATGGAATTCGACAAGCTCCTGCGACTGGTGGTGGAAAAAGGTGCTTCGGACCTGTTCATCACGGCCGGCAAGCCGCCGATGCTGAAGATCAACGGCAAGCTCTTTGCCGCCGGGAAATCCAGCCTGGCACCGGAGCAGTCCCGGGATACTGTCCTCGGCATCATGAATAAGGATCAGCAGGAGCAGTTCCTTAAAGAGCACGAGTGCAACTTCGCCATTAACACCCGCGGTCTTGGCCGCTTTCGGGTCAGCGCCTTTCAGCAGCGCAACCTGGTCGGCATGGTGCTGCGTCGGATTGAGGTGAACATCCCGCTGGTGACCGATCTCGGGCTGCCGCCCATCATCGAAGAGCTGGCCATGACCAAACGTGGTCTGATCATCTTCGTTGGTGCCACCGGTACCGGTAAGTCCACGTCGCTCGCAGCGATGATCGGCCACCGCAACGAGCACTCCTCAGGGCACATCATTTCCATTGAGGACCCCATTGAATTTATCCACCAGCACAAGGGCTGCATCATTACGCAGCGCGAGGTGGGGGTAGACACCGAGTCATTTGAGGTTGCCCTGAAAAACACGCTCCGCCAGGCGCCGGACGTGATCATGATCGGTGAGGTGCGAAGTCGCGAGACCATGGAGCACGCGGTCGCTTTCGCCGAGACCGGACACCTGTGTCTCTGTACGCTGCACGCGAACAACGCCAACCAGGCGCTGGACCGGATTATTCACTTTTTCCCGAGTGACCGGCATTCGCAGGTCTGGATGGACCTGTCCCTGAACCTTCGGGCCATGGTGGCCCAGCAGCTCGTCCCGACCGTGGACGGTCAAGGGCGGCGCGCCGCCATCGAAGTGATGATCAATACGCCGCTCATGGGCGATCACATCCGCAAGGGTGAGGTGCATCTCCTCAAGGAGCTCATGAGCAAGTCCACCGAGCATGGTATGCAGACCTTCGACCAGGCACTCTACAAGCTCTACGCAGAGCACGAGATCACCTACGAAACAGCGCTCGCCCACGCCGACTCACCGAACGATCTGCGCCTCATGATCAAGCTTGGCGCCGACGCCGCCGACGATCCCCTGGAGAACTCGGAGAAGCTGTCGCTCGAAGACGACCAGGAAATCTTCAGCTATCGGCGTTGAGCCAGGTTTCCGCGATCAACGCCGCGGCCGCCGCATGTTCGCCGCTGCTGCTCTTCATCCCCGCGTTGCGCCGTTCCGCCCTGCTTGCATAGGTTGTTAAACGCTCGTCCGCGAGCGTCACCGCTAAGCCCGTTTGCTTCTCCAGCTGCTGCGCAAAGCGCCGCGCGCGCTCGGCCATCTCGCTCTCTGTATCGTCCATATTCAGCGGTAGCCCGACCACCAGCCGCTCCGGGCGCCACTCGTTAACAAGCTCGCGAACGTCTGGCCAGTTCGGCTTGCCGTCCCGGGCCGTGAGCGTAGTCAGGGGTGTTGCCGTTCTTGTCAGCGTCTGACCAACGGCCACGCCGATGTGCTTCAGGCCGAAGTCGAAGGCCAGCACCTGCGCAAGAGCGTCCATCAGGCGTGGCCGGGCTGCGCGGATATCAGTGTGAAGTCGATGCCCATGCTCGTTGCTGCCGCGCGGATGCGCTCGGCAGCCGGAGTCTCGAAGAGGATGCGTTCGGCGAGGTTTTCACTCTCATCCGTCGGGCAGGTCAGCCAGGCATTGTCGGCAACTTCCTGTTCGAGCTGCCCCGCGTCCCAACCGGCATAGCCGAGGGCCACAAGATAACGCTCCGGCCCCTCGCCCCTGGCGATGGCTTCGAGCACTTCCCGAGCGGAGCTCAGCATGACGCCGCAGCCGAGATCGAGGCTTGCTTCGAAGTCCGCGTCCGTTGTGTGCAGGATGAAGCCCCGCTCACCGCCTACAGGTCCGCCCTCGAGGACGTAAGCGTCCGCGGGCGTGTTGCCCTTCTGGATGCCCAGCTGGGCGATCAGCTCGATCAGAGTGACCTGGGACGGACGGTTCACGACCACCCCCATGGCACCCTCGTCGTTGTGCTCGCAGATGAAAGTCAGCGTGTCGCCAAAATAAGTGCCGGCAAGTCCGGGCATCGCCAGCAGGAACTGGCGGGCGAGGTGCATCTCAGCTGCCAAGGGAGGCCCCCGCTCGGGAGAATTTCCAGGTGCGGATGATCTCAAGCTGGTCGTACTTTTTGCGCATCTCGACGGGAAACGGCTGATAGGGTGCGGCGATGCGGACGATGTTCAGGGCGGCGTCGTCGAGCTCCCGCTGGCCGGAGGACTGGAGAATGCGCAGGTCCTTGAGCTTGCCGTCCCAGGTGATGACCACCAGCATGCGCAGATCGCCCTGCACGCCGCTCGGATAGTTGTTGTTGCCGATGCGCTCGACCTTCTGTCGCCACATGTTCAGGTAGGCGGCTTCGTCTGCGGTTTTGGTGGAAACGCTCGTCAGACGCCGCACCCTCGGGCCTTTGGCGAGGGCCTGGCGTTCCTGGGCGATGCGCGCTTCCAGGCTCGCGATCTCCTTCGCCAGGGCGTCGTAGTTCTGCGTCAGCGGTGAGTTGATGGCTTCCGTTGGCGTTGTGTCCACCGTGGTTACGGCATCCTCGGGATTCTGCGTCGAGGTAAGCAGCTCGCGTTTTTCCAGGAGCTCCGCTTCCTGGGCGGGCAGGGTCTCTGCGGCCACATCCTGGAAAACGTTGTCCTGAAAGTCGGCTTCCTGATCCGTGGTCATTTCCATGACTTCGGCTTCCGTGCCGCTGCCCTGCTGGTTTGCCTGCGCGGCGAAGTCGGCGTCTTCGGATGGCTCGGGGTCGTTGAACTGGGCGAGGGTGATCTCGATGGTGGGGCTTTCGATCGAGTCCATGGAGGCGCTGAAACCCACGCCGAGGATAATGGCCGCATGCAGGGAAGCGGCGAGGAAAAGCGTAAAGCTGAGCCGGTCTCGGGGGGTGATGGTGGCCATCAGGCGCGCAGTCTTGCCTCGATTTTGTCCATGAGCATACCGGCGATATCGAGGGAAAACTGCGAATCGAGTTCGCGAATGCAGGTGGGGCAGGTAACGTTCACTTCGGTCAGATAGTCGCCGATCACATCGATGCCGACGAACAGCAGGCCGCGGGCCTTGAGCTCCGGGCCAACGGTCTCGGCAATCAGTCGGTCGCGATCGGTAAGCGGACGGCCCTCCCCGGTGCCCCCAGCGGCCAGGTTGCCGCGTGCTTCGCCGGCCAGGGGAACCCGGGCCAGGGCGTAGGGGATAGGTTCACCGTCGATCAGCAGGATGCGTTTATCGCCGTCGACAATTTCCGGCAGATACAGCTGCCCCATGATCTGCTGCTGGCCATGGTCCGTCAGCGTCTCGAGCACAACGCCCAGATTGGCGTCGCCGTCCATGATCCGGAAGATCGACGCCCCGCCCATGCCATCAAGGGGTTTGAAGACGACGTTTTTGTACTGTCGCTGAAAATCCCGCAGCACGTCCTCACGCCGACTGATCACCAGCGGCGGGCAGACGTCTGTAAAGCGGGTGGCGAAAACCTTCTCGTTGCAGTCTCTGAGCGACTGGGGCCGGTTCACGACCAGCGCACCCTCGGCCTCCGCCTGTTCCAGAAAGTAGGTGGCGTAGATGTACTCCAGATTGAAGGGCGGATCCTTGCGCATCATGATGATGTCCAGATCGCCAAGCGGAGTAAGTACTTCCTCACCGGCAAGGAACCATCCGTCCGGATATTTATCCTCAGATACCGGCGCATTGGCGATGAGGTCGGAAAAGAAGGGTTCCGTCAGGCGAAACTGCTTGAGGAGTCCGTGAGCGCGGCCCTCATGGAGCAGCATGTCATCAACGCCAAGATAGCTGACGTCCCAGCCGCGTTGCTGGGCAGCACGGATCATGGCCAGGGTGCTGTCCTTCTTCAGCGCGAAACCGGCCGGGGGATCCATCACAAAGGCAATTCTTGGCGTATCGGTCACTGTTTTCCGTCGTTTTTTCGGTTGAAATCTGGCTCTAGAGGCACCCGGAACAGCATACATGGGACCGGGGTGTGAGGGACGAGTTATGGGCAGGTTTGCCGCGGCTCATTAGCCGGCGCCAGTTTAAGGGATAGGGGCTCTGCAGCAACAAAAATGAGACGGAATTCCCTTTCCTATCCATAGCTTATGGATCACATCTCGCGAATCATGATACAACCCATGCGCAGGTTTCACGGCCCCCAGGCCCCGCAAGACGCGGACTTCAGGCACGGGAGGCACGCCTCGCACCGGCCAGAGAATCGGTGCCATGCAAAGGACGGTAATACCGGGTAAAAGGACCAGGTTGATGGAAGAAGAGGACTTTCAGGGCGTCAAAGTTCTGGTGATCGACGATTCGAAGACCATTCGTCGCAGCGCCGAGAACCTCCTGAGTAAGGAAGGCTGCAGCGT
>JBCDDI010000035.1:0-13625 GCA_039180365.1 Pseudomonadota bacterium | reverse complement strand
TACCTGTTAGCGCGGGCCCTTGATTCAGTTGGACTCTCCGAGCGCGATATCGAGCTCATCAACACCTCCGACGCCGATATGGTCAGTGCCTGGGCAGGCGCCGGCGTAGAAGCGCTTGTTACCTGGAACCCGATGCTCGCGGAAATCCGCGGCATGCCATCCGCGAATGCGGTCTTCGATTCCAGCCAGATCCCCGGCGAAATCCTCGATCTGACGGTCGTCAAAACGGAGATCCTCGAGGCCCACCCGGAGCTCGGTCATGCGCTGGCGGGTGCCTGGTACGAGACCATTGCGCTCATGCTCGATGAGATGCGCGGGGTTGCCGTGCGCGAACACATGGCTGCCGCGTCTGGCACCGATCTCGCGAGCTTCGATAACCAGCTCGAAACGACCTACCTGTTTCCGACGCCGGACGATGGCGTCGCTTTCGTCACCAGCGAAGCGCCGCAGGAAACCATGCAGCGCGTTGCGGAGTTTTCCTTCAGCAAGGGATTGCTTGGTCCCAGCGCGCCTGACGCCGAGTTTGTTGGCATCGAGTTCGCGGATGGCACTGTGTGGGGCAACAGCGGCAACGTGCGCCTGCGCTTCACGGAAGCCTACATGGCAGCCGCGGTGAAGGCTGCCATGGAAGCCGCGGCCGCCTCCGGCCCCTGAACCCTGCCTCTGCGATTGCTCCCGGTCGGAAGAAAACTCTGAACATGCCCCGCCTTATCAACCTGCGACCCGGCCGCTCTCTGGCGCTGGGTCTGACGGTTGTGCCTTTTCTGGCGCTGTTTCTGACTTATCAGGCGGCGTCGACCGTGCGCCTGGCGGAGAATCCCCAGGACAGATTGCTTCCTGCCTTCAGCACCATGGGGGATGCCATCGTTCGAATGGCCTTTGAGGAAGACAAACGGTCCGGCGACTATTTGTTCTGGACAGATACTGTCACCAGTCTCGAACGGCTCGCTCTCGGTGTCGGTACCGGTGCTTTCTTCGGTCTGGTGATTGGTCTGCTCGCGGGCCTGCTGCCATTGATGCGCGCAGTGCTGTCGCCATCCCTTGCGGCACTGGCCATGGTGCCACCCCTGGCGCTGCTGCCGATCCTGTTTATCACTCTTGGCCTCGACGAGCTTTCCAAGGTGGTGCTCATTGCCATCGGCGTCGGCCCCTTCATCGCGCGGGATCTGGAAGCCAGGATTCGCGAGCTGCCCTCAGAGGAGATCATCAAGGCGCAGACCCTCGGTGCCGGCACCTGGCTGACGCTCTGGCGGGTTGTATTGCCGCAGATGTTGCCCCGACTGATCGACGCCGTGCGCCTATCCCTCGGCGCCGCCTGGCTCTTTTTGATTGCCGCCGAAGCAATCGCTTCCACGGAAGGTCTTGGCTATCGGATCTTCCTCGTCCGCCGCTATCTCGCCATGGACATCATCCTGCCCTATGTCGCGTGGATCACGCTGCTGGCGTGGCTCACAGACTATGGCCTGCGTCGGCTGAATCTGGCCCTGTTTCCCTGGTATGCGGCGCAGCTCGACGCGGAGCGGAAGCCATGAGTGCCCTGCAGCTTGAGAGCCTGACGAAAGTCTACGGGGAGACCGTGGTTCTCGACGGCATCGACCTGGAGCTTGCTTCCGGGGAATTCTGCACGGTAGTGGGTGCCAGCGGCTGCGGTAAAAGCACTCTTTTGAAGCTGCTGCTCGGTCAGGAGTCACCCACGGCCGGTCGCGTGCTCCTTGATGGGCAGCCGCTGCCCGGAGAACCCTCGCCGGAGCGAGGCATCGTCTTTCAGCGTTATTCCGTATTCCGCCATCTCACGGTGGCGGAGAACGTCCGCTTTGGCCTGGAACTCCGGGACGGCAACCGACTTCTCGGCCGCTGTTTCGGCGGCAAACGTGCAGCGATCCGCGCCCGGGCGAAGGAGCTCATCGAAGCCGTCGGTTTGGCAGAGGCCGCCGATCGCTATCCCGTGCAGCTTTCCGGTGGCATGCAGCAGCGCCTGGCGCTGGCGCAGGCCATCGCCCTGGAGCCACCGCTGCTGCTTCTGGACGAACCTTTCGGAGCCCTGGATCCTGGCAATCGCGCCAGCATGCATGTGCTGCTTAAGGAACTCTGGGGTGGCACGGGAATGACGGTGGTGATGGTCACTCACGATCTCTCTGAAGCCTTTGGCCTTGGAACCCGCATGCTGGTGCTGGACCGTCCGGCGCCGCCGGAGCCTGCCGCCGGCGCAAGAATCACCTATGACCTGGCCCTTGGACGTCGGCATGTGAACGGCGACCACGAAGCTACCCCGCTGGAGAACGCTCAATATGCCTGAAACCGCTTCAACGGAAGCCCAGCGCCTGCGAGGTCGGGCCGGCCGACTATGATTCAACGCGTGCTGATTGCAAACCGCGGTGCTATCGCCACGCGGGTGCAGAGAACCCTGAAGCGCATGGGCATCGAGAGCGTTGCGGTTTTTGCCGAAGCGGACCGTGCCTCGCGGCACGTTGCCGAGGCAACGGCGGCCTTCAGCCTTGGCGCCGGAGGCGCTGCGGATACCTACCTGAACGCCGAACGCCTGCTGCAGATCGCCCGGCAGGCCGAAGTGGATGCCATCCACCCGGGCTACGGCTTTCTCTCTGAGAATCCGGCCTTTGCCGACGCCGTGGAGGCTGCCGGAATTCGCTTTCTCGGCCCGACGGCCAGCCAGATAGAGGCCTTCGGTCTCAAACACGAAGCCCGGCGTCTCGCCGCTGAAGCGGAGGTCCCGCTCCTGACCGGGTCCCCGCTTCTGGCGTCCGTCGAGGACGCCCTGGCCGCAGCGGACGACATCGGTTGGCCGGTAATGCTGAAAAGCAGTGCCGGCGGGGGTGGCATTGGGATGCGCGCCTGCCGATCAAGCGATGAGCTCCGAGCGGCCTACGATGCGGTGCTTGCGCAGGCGGCGAGCAGCTTCGGCGACGACCGGCTCTACATTGAGCGTTTCGTGGACGCAGCGCGGCACGTTGAGGTTCAGGCCTTCGGCGACGGCGAAGGGTCCGTGGTTGTGCTCGGTGACCGCGACTGCTCCATGCAGCGTCGCAACCAGAAGATCATCGAGGAGGCACCGGCACCTGCTTTACCTGAAGGTGTTCGCCAGGCGATGCATGAGGCGGCCCGACGGCTTCTCGAGCGCGTGCACTATCGTTCTGCCGGGACCGTTGAGTTTCTCTACGATGCCGATCGAGAGGACTTCCACTTCCTCGAAGTTAACGCCCGGCTTCAAGTAGAGCATGGCGTGACAGAACTTGTTACCGGCGTTGATCTTGTGGAGTGGATGATACGAATCGGTCAGGACGAACGTGAGTTCCTCCAGGAGCCTGCGGTTTCCGGCAATGCCATGCAGGTGCGCGTTTACGCGGAAGACCCAGCCCGTGATTTCCGCCCCGCACCCGGCCTGATTACCGCCCTTGAGCTTCCAGCCGCCAGTGAAACCGTGCGTGTCGACGGCTGGCTGGAAGCCGGCGTCACGGTCCCGGCCGAGTTTGATCCCATGTTGAGCAAGATCATCACCGTCGGTGAAGATCGAGAAACCGCGCGCGTCAGGCTCCTCGCAGCCCTTGAAGAAGCCCGCATTGATGGTGTGGAAACCAACCTCGCTTTCCTCAGAGCGGCGCTTGCGCTGCCGGACTTTGTCGACGCGCATCAGACCACGAGCACCGCGGCGGCAGTCCCAGTTCCCGGTCAGAGCGTTGAGGTCTTGTCGCCCGGTACTCTGACAAGTGTGCAGGACGTTGAAGGCCGGCTTGGCTACTGGCACGTGGGGGTGCCCCCGTCCGGTGCTTTTGATGCCCGGTCGCTGGCCCGCGCGAACGCTCTCGTAGGGAACGAAGAGAACGCCGCCGGCCTCGAGCTGCTCGCCCGCGGTCCCAGGTTGTCCTTTGCCTGTAGTGGCACTGTGGCTTTGTGCGGTGCTGCCACTGAGGCAACCCTCGACGGTGTGCCGGTGAGTCATGACAGCGCTTTTGAAGTGTCGGCGGGGCAGATCCTTGACGTGGGCCGGATTGCCGCCGACGGCGAGGGTATTCGGAGTTATCTCGCCATGGCCGGCGGCATCGACGTACCGGCAGTCCTTGGCAGTCGCGCGACTTTTGATCTTGGCGTCTTCGGTGGCCACGGTGGGCGCCAGCTTCGTGCCGGTGACGTGCTGCCGATCGGTGTTTCTCTTGCGGAAGGTAAACCCGTCATACCCGCCCCCATTGCCCTTGAGGAGCGCACGACCCTGCGCGTGGTTCAGGGCCCGCATATCGCGCCTGATTTCCTCAAGGAAGACTATCTCGACCAGTTCTACGCCACGGATTGGACCGTGCATTACAACTCCTCGCGCACGGGCATCCGCCTTGAAGGGCCTGTGCCGGAGTGGGCGCGGCAGGATGGTGGCGATGCCGGTCTGCATCCGTCGAACGTGCACGACAACGCCTATGCTTTTGGCGCCATCGACTTCACCGGCGATATGCCGATCATCCTCGGGCCGGACGGTCCAAGTCTTGGCGGCTTCGTCAGCCCCGCCGCGATTGCGGCTGCTGATCGTTGGAAGCTCGGCCAGCTCAAGGCGGGTGATCAGATTCGCTTTCTCCCCATCGCGCCCGCGGAAGCAGCCGGACTTCTTGAGGAACCCGAGTTCGCCGTTGCGTCGGCTGTTAGCTGGCGAAGCACTGCTGAGCAGGTGATCGTCGAGCGAGATAGCAAACATGACGTGGTGCTCCGCTCCGCTGGAGACAGTTTTCTGCTCCTCGAGTTCGGTGCACCGGAGCTGGACCTTGCTTCGCGACTCCGCGTTGAGGCCCTGCAGCGCTGGCTCGCGGAAGCCAATGACCCCGACGTACTGGAGATGACGCCGGGGGTACGCAGTCTGCAGTTGCGCGTTCCCGTTGGCGCCGATCGGCAGCGTCTGCTGCGGCACCTTACGGAGGGTCTGGACGCAGTAGGCGACGGACGGGATCTGAAGATTCCATCGCGCGTGGTCCACCTGCCGCTTGCCTGGGACGATCCGGCAACCCAGGAGGCGACGGAACGTTACGCGCAGACGGTCCGTGCAGATGCCCCCTGGTGCCCGCGCAATATTGAGTTTATCCGTCGTATCAACGGCCTGGAGGACGAGGCCGAGGTGAAGCGCATTGTCTATGACGCTGCCTACCTGGTGCTCGGTCTCGGCGACGTTTACCTCGGTGCGCCGGTGGCAACACCTATCGATCCGCGCCACCGGCTTGTGACAACAAAGTACAACCCGGCTCGGACCTGGACGCCGGAAAATGCCGTCGGTATCGGTGGGGCGTATCTATGCATCTACGGCATGGAGGGCCCGGGCGGCTACCAGTTCGTCGGACGTACGGTGCAGGTCTGGAATCGCTACCGCAACGACAGTCCCTTCGAGCAGCCCTGGCTGCTTCGCGGTTTTGATCAGCTGCGCTTTTTTGAGGTTGAAAACGAGGAACTGCTCGAGATGCGCCGGGACTTCCCGCTCGGGCGCATGCCGCTTGCGATCGAAGAGACGTCCTTCAGCCTTGCAGAGCACGAGGCGCTTCTCGCCCGGGAGTCGGAAAGCATTGAACAGTTTCGGGCCCGTCAACAGACCGCCTTCAGCGAGGAACGGGCACGCTGGGAAAGTCAGGGTTACGATCCAACAGCGGCACCCATTCCACCGGCGGCGGAACCCGTGGGCGAGGAGGAGGTGGGTGCGGCCATCGAAAGTCCCGTTACCGGATCCGTCTGGAAAGTGGAGGCCACCGTTGGCGAGCTCGTCGAGGCTGGCGATCTGATCATGATCGTTGAGTCCATGAAGACAGAGATTCAGGTCCTTGCGACGGAGAGTGGCCGCCTGGCGCGGCTTCTCGCCGGCGTCGGAACTCCGGTGCAGGCTGGCCAGGCCGTCGCACTCATCGATAACGCCGCCGAACAGTGACTCAAGCTCCTGGGCGTGGCGTGCTTCTCACGCCAGCGCTCAAGCGCCGCTGGCTGATCCTGTGTCTCCTTGGGTGGCTCCTGAGTACGCCGTGTTATGCCCACCTCCTGAACATGACCCGTGTGTCCGTTGTGCTGCACGAGGCTGAAGCCGGTGAGCTGCTTGTAGAAATCGACCTTGGCCAGTCGCTCATGGGTGCCGCCGACTACTGGGCGCTGGCAAAGGCAGAGGGTGACGAGCGATCGCGCCGCCTTGCACCGGTTCTTGAAGCCCTTGAACGGGGCCTCACGCTCAGGATCGATGGTGCGAACGTGGGGCGCACCTTTGTTGATGCCCAGTTTGAGGCTGCGTCTCTCGCCGCCATTGAGAATCCTCTCACGCCACAGATGGCACAGCTGCGCTGGCGCTTGCCGCCAACGGCCGGGTCGGTGCTCAGCGTTGAACTGGCACCAGACTTCGAGGTGCCCTGGCCCTGTCTTGTCCGCTCAGACAGTGATCGCCGGACGCTGCCAGTTTCCCGGTTGTTGACGGCAGACCGGTTGAGCAGCGGTGCGCTCGCGCTCACAGAGCAACATCCGTCGGAAGCGGGGCAGGATTCGATCATCGATCTGCTGATGGTCTACGGGTTTCTCGGCTTCCAGCACATCCTGCCCCTTGGCCTTGATCACGTGCTCTTTGTGCTGGGGCTCTTTTTCCTCGGAGGCGGTGTTCGTCAGCTGGTCGCCCTGGTGTCCTGCTTTACAGTGGCGCACTCCCTGACCCTGGCCCTCGCCACCTTCCGCATAGTTGATCTACCGGCGGAGCTGGTTGAGCCACTGATCGCCGCTTCCATCGTTTATGTGGGCCTTGAGAGGCTGCTCGTAACAGACAGCGGCGCCCTGGTGCGACAGAAGCTTCGCTACGGGGTGGTCTTCAGCTTTGGTCTTCTGCACGGCCTCGGTTTTGCGCGCGTGCTTGGGGAAGTGGGTCTGCCGGACGGGCAGTTTCTCCTTTCCCTCCTGGCCTTCAACGTGGGCGTCGAGCTTGGTCAGTTGTTTGTGCTGCTGCTGGCGTTCCTGTGTTTCGGATTTTTTCAGAACAGATCGTGGTATGCGTCTTGCATTGCAACACCCGGGGCCACCGTCGTTGCAGGCGTTGGCCTCTACTGGCTGATCCAGCGGATCAGCGTTTAGCCGTTCGCTTCAGGAAGCGGTAGGAGAAGGTATGACAGAGTCATGGAAGCAGAGAGGACAGGTGACCGGACGCTTGCTCGCGGTGGTTGCCGTTGCCCTCGTGCTGCTGGCGGTGGACCGGGCTCGGGCGGTTTTGCACGAGCCAATCGTTTTCGATCCCGCAGGCCGGGCGCCCGGCGTTTTTCCGGAACGCTGGATTCACGGCTCCAAGTCCGCCATGGATAACGAGGACCCGCCGGTACAGGTCCACGCCTACAACGAACACACGATCATCCTGCGTGAGAACAAGGCCATCAACTATGAAGGCGCATTCATGTACCTGTTCTTCGGGAACGGCCGGGTGCTGCTGATCGATCAGGGCTCGACCTCTTCACCGGCGCTCTTCCCCTTGCGGGAAGTGGTCGATGAGGTGGTCTCGGACTGGGCAGAAGCGCGCGGTGTACCTGAGCCCGAGCTCATCGTTGCCAACAGCCATTTGCATGGCGACCACTACGCGGCCTGGAATCAGTTTGTTGATCGCCCCAACACGGTGCTGGTGGGTCTGACCCATGAGGAGATGATGGCGTTCTGGGGTTTTACGGACTTTCCCACGGAGCGCATTGAGTTTGATCTGGGCGGACGCCTCCTCATTGTGACCGGTTCTCCCGGGCACCAGGGTTCGGAGCTGTCTTTCTATGACAGCTGGACCGATCTGCTTTATACCGGCGACATGTTCTACCGCGGGCGCCTCTATCTCGATGACTGGGCTGCCTGGGCGGCAAGTATTCAGCGGCTCGGCGCCATCGCCGATGAGTTCCCCGTTGCTCACCTCGTTAACAATCACATCGAAATGACCAGCACCGCCGGCGTCGACTATCCAATCGGCACCACCTGGCAACCGGACGAACCGCCCATGCAGATGACGCGCGCAATGCTCGACGTCGCCATTGAAGCTACGGAAAAGATCGACAAGCCGGGTATCTACATCTACGACGATTTCATGATCTACAACGAGATCCCCTGGGCGACAACCACAGATCCATGAACCGGAAAGCAGCTATGCAAAGTGAAAGATCTTTGAAGACGGTCCCTGGCAAGCTGGTGTGGATCAGCCTGCTGGTCCTCGCACTCGGTACCGCGCCATCCGCGGCCGCGCTCGAGATTGACTTTGATCCCGCCGAGGCGGCTCCAGGCAACATGCGCTTTGCCTGGATACACGGCAGCATCAGTGCGAAGCACAACACGGATGTGCGCGTGCAGGTACACCGCTACAACGGGCACAGCTTTTTCCTTCGGCAGAATCCTGCCGTGCACTGGGAAGCGCCCTTCATGTATCTGCTGTTTGGGTCTGAGCGCGCACTGCTCATCGATACCGGGGCGACGGAGGAAGCCGAGTACTTCCCGATCAGACAGACCGTTGACCGACTGATCGAACACTGGGAGCAGGCGAACGGCGTCAGTGACATCGAACTGCTTGTTCTGACCAGTGGTGATGCGCCGGCACAGGTTGCCGGTATGGATCAGTTTCGGGGGCGTGCGGCCACTGAACTCCTCGAACTGGAAGACGGCCTGCCAAAATCAAGGTCGATTCGACGTAGCGGCGAGGACAGCGCAACCATCGATCTCGGTGGGCGGCGGCTAACGGTGCTTTCGACGCCGGGCGTGTCAGCAACCGGTCTCTCCGTCTACGATCCCTACACAGATTTTCTCTTCAGCGGCACGGTACTGCTGCCCGGTCGGATCGTGATCCGCGATTTCGACAGCTACAAGGCAAGTCTCGAACGGCTGCTCGCCTTTGCGGACAGCCAGCCGATTAAATGGGTCATGGGCGCTCACATCGATATGAGCGCAACCCCAGGCATCGACTATCGGCTGCGCAGCAATTTCCGACCCCATGAGCGGGCTTTGCAACTGCCTGCAACGTCGCTGCAGCGGTGTTATGACGTCGTTAATCTGATCAACAACACGCGCAGGGTGGAAATTCTCGGAGACTTTATTGTCATGAACGGGATGGGACGGGGCGAACGGCTCTACGGTTATCCAGGGTACACGCCGGAATTCCTCGAGCAGCGCTTCCTGCGCTGAGGCGCGCCGGGGCTTCTGGCCCTTCGCGAGCGGTTTACGCGGGCTGCTGCTGCGTCACACAGTGGATGCCGCCGCCGGACTCGTAGATCGCATCAAGGCTCAGCGGCACAATTTTCCGTTCTGGAAACAGTTTGCCCAGAGTGTCTATTGCAAACGCATCTGCTTGCTTGTCACCAAAGACGCCGGTGAAGAGGGCGCCGTTTGCCAGATAATAATTGGCATAGCCGGTAAACAGCCACTCGCTCGGGTTAGCTGGTTCCGAGGCGCTCGGTATGTCCACAAGCTCAAAGGCCCGACCGCGAGCGTCCGTTTCCCGTTTGAGGATTTCGCGCCCTTCCGCTAGAGCCAGTCCCCAATCTGAGTCGTCCCCCGGAAGACCGCCGGTCATAACCAGCCCGGGTCTGACAAAGCGCATCGCGCCGTCGATATGACCATCGGTAATGTCCTGATCGCGGACGCCGGGTAACCAGATGACTTTCTCGAGCCCGAAGAGTCGTTTGAGCTCTGCGGTCATGGTTTTTCTGTCGATGCCCGGATTGCGGTTGTCGTTCAGCCAGCAGCTGTCCGTTAAGAGCAGGGTGCCGTCGCCATCGAATTCCAGACCGCCCCCCTCGCCGACCAGCGGTAGGGGATTGTCAATCACAGGAAAGCCCAGGTGCTCGGCAACTGCGCCAGCGATGCGCTCGTCGTAGCTTCTTGGCGTCTGTTTGTCCCCCCAGCCGTTGAAATGCAGGTTAACGACGCCCAGGTCCCCGGTTTCGAAGCGCACGAAAACGGGTCCTGAGTCCCGCATCCACATGTCTTCGCACGGAATCGGGACAAGTTCTACGGCAGGACCGCACAGTTCCCGGGCACGATCGTGCTGTTCCCGCGGCGCCGCCATGCGCACCGGCTCAAAGCGGCTGATGGCGGCCGCTAATTGCCCGAGCGCCTGCTGGACGTTTTCGAAATAGGCGGCGTCTTCGTAAATGGACTCGACGGACGGCCAAGCCATCCACGTGCAGGCGTGCGGAGCACCTTCGTCGGGCGTACGCCAGCGTCGTCCGCTGGCGTTGGCATGATTGATCAGCATGCCCGCGCCAAGAGCAGCGGAGGTTTTCAGGAATGTTCTTCGAGATAGGGGGTACTGCATGGTGAGAGAGCCTAATGCAGGTGACAGGCGCCTGCACCTGCGCGCTTCTTCTCGGACGGCTCAGAGCGTTCTGAGGACTTCACTTTTGCTTCGGCGAGCAAATTTACCGGGCACGCATGCACCAGAACTCTGCACCAAATGTTTCTCTTCTGCGTTCATTGGTGCATTTGTCGCGCCATTCTGGACCGTGTTTCCCGGCTCACGCCCCTTAAGGAGGCGCCTCACCGCGGCGCGAGGGTGCAAACGAACGCACCGCATGCTGCACCCCGACTGCCCTGAGCGCGCGGTTCGCGGATGCTGAAGACCTGATTTGCTGACTCATGCCGCGTTCTCTCTTCTGGGACGCGTGCTTTGTTCGACAGCCTGGCACCCATCTTGCAGTGAGTGAGCCCGAATCGTTGAAGCGAAGGGTCAATGCCGTGCAGGCCAAGCCGAGCGGTGTCGACGAAGCTGTTTATGGGGATAACAGCTAACCAGGCGCTCCCGGGACTCCGGTCCGCGAGCGATGGCGTAGTCAGCGGTTCTGACTTTAAGACATTGGAGAACACAATGAAGAAACCACTGCTGGGGAGCACACTAATCGTTCTGCTCGCCGCTTTAGCTTTGCCGGGAGGAGTCGCTTTTGCCGAGTCCGAAGACGTAATCGAGGAGGTTGTTGTCACCGGTACACGTATCGCGAGGGACAGCTCACTGGATGCCGCTGGTCCCGTTTCGGTGCTGGATGGCGGACGAATCCGTGACTCCGGTAAAAATGACATCGGTGAACTCCTGCGTGAGTCACCGGCACTGAACAATTCCTTACCCTCCAGTTTCTCGGGCATCATTGGTGACGAGACGGACGCACTGACCACCGACTCACAGGTTGGCCTGGGTCTCCTCGACCTTCGCGGCCTGGGTAATGTACGGACCTTGGTTCTCGTCAACGGACGTCGTCATGTTGGCGGCGGTCAGGGATCTGCGGCGGTCGACGTCAATACGATTCCAAGCCTTATGGTGCAGCGAGTCGAAACGCTGACCGGCGGCGCCTCTTCGATTTATGGCGCTGATGCGGTATCTGGCGTTGTGAACTTCATTCTGCGCGATGGCGGTGACTTTGACGGTCTCGAATTCACGGCTCAGACCGGTATCTCCGGTGATAGTGATGCCGAGGAGTACTATCTTGGCCTCGCGGGCGGCTTCGAGTTTGCGGATGGTCGCGGCGAGCTGGTCTTCGGCATCGATGCGCTGTCCAACAACGAAGTGATCGAGCGCGATCGAGACTTTGCCGGACCGAACCGGGGCCTCGATATCAATAACACGCCAACGATCGCGGCCTTGACGGGCGTGGATCCGAACGCAACGCGTGCCTTCGTTCGACCGACCACGAACCCCATTTCCAATGCGCCAGGCGTTTTTAACATCGCGAGCGAAGATTCCTTCGGCGCGGTCCTCGATGCAGCCAACGGCGTTCGCGATGGCACCGGCGTCCCGAACATCCCGGGTACGAACATTCCCGTTGCTCAGGTCATTGACCAACCCTTTACCGGGGTTCCCCGCGTTTACAACCCGGGTACTGCCGTCGCAAACGTCAGCCAGGCCTTTGGTATTGGCGACGGTCTCCAGTCTGTTCGCCAGACCCTGCTGCCTGAGCAGGAGCGCTACACGGTAAATCTGAACGGAAGCTTCGCGCTGACGGAGAGCATGTCGTTCTTCCTCGAGTCTAAATACGCCTACTCGGAGAACTCGAACGTACAAGGCGTCGACTTCAACGATGGCATTCCGATTTCTTACAACAACCCCTTCCTGCCGCCCTCTCTGCAGGCACAGATTGCCGACCTGCAGACCGCCGGCGTCATTGGCCCGGATCCGGGCGACGGCAGCTTCTACGGCTTCACAGCTCAGCGCGACAGCGATGATGCGCTGGTCATGCCTGGAGACGACGTTGAGCGGGAAACGGTCCGCATTGTCCTCGGCATAGAGGGTGAGATTCCCGTAGCTGACGGTATCAGCTATGAGGTGTCCTATAACTACGGCCGTACGGACGTTGATACGAACAACATCAACCTGCGCCTCGAAGACCGCTTCTACGCGGCCATGGATGCAGTGGAAGATCCCACAACGGGTGAAATCGTTTGCCGGACTAACCTTGAGCCGAATGCATTGATTCCCGTATCAGACTTCACCTTTCCCTACCCCGTATTCAGTGACCCTGACGCGGGCGGCATTACTGAAGCCGTCAGCTTTACACCAGGTCCGGATAGCGGTTGTGTACCCTTCAACCCGCTCGGTCTGAATTCCACGACGCAGGCTTATGCCGACTTCGTCTACGTTGACGCGGTTGATAAGTCCAAGCTCGAGCAGAACGTATTCCTCGCGACCCTGGCCGGTACGACGTCTTCGTTGTTCAGCCTGCCGGGCGGCGCTATGGGTTGGGCGCTCGGCTACGAGTATCGGGAAGAGAAGAGCGAATTCATCGTCAACGAGTTCGAAGGCACCGGTAACACCTGGGACGGTTCCAACGGTAACGCCGTATCCGGAATCGAAGGTGAGTTCGACGTTTCAGAGTTCTTCTTCGAACTGAACGCGCCGTTCCTGGCCGACCTTCCTGGCGCCGAGCTCCTCGAGCTGACGGTGGCAGGACGATTCTCTGACTACAGCACCGCGGGCAAGAACGAATCCTGGTCCACGGGTCTGCGCTATTCGCCGGGTTTTGGCCTCACGCTTCGCGGCACCTGGGCCACGGCCGTTCGGGCGCCGAACATCGGTGAGCTGTTCTCTCCGCAGCAGCCGAACTTCTTTGCCTTTCAGGACGATCCCTGCTCCATTGCAAACATCAATGCGAACGCCAATCGGGCCAGAAACTGTCAGCAGTTTGTGCCGGACGGCTACGACATTAATGACTTCATCACCGCAGGTATTCCCGGCGTAACGGGTGGTAACCCGGATCTTGAGCCTGAGGAAGCGGAAACCTATACGCTCGGCATCGTCTGGGAACCTGAGTTTGTCCTGGGTATGCGCTTCATTCTCGATTACTACCAGACCGAGATTGACGGTGCGATTGCCGCCCTCGACGTGGAGCGTATTGCCGAGGCCTGCGTTGACCTGGATTCTACGGACAACCAGTTCTGCCCGTTGATCGAACGGGATCCGACCTTCGGTTTCATCACGGATCACCGCTCCGGCCAGGTGAACCTGGGCGCCTTCGAAGTATCGGGCGTCGACTTTGGTTTCAACTACAACCTGGAGTCGAACGTTGGCTCCTGGCTGTTTGGAATCACGGGCCCGCACCTGATCGACTTCGATGTGTTTCAGGACCCGATCGATGACACGATCTCCCCAAGCCGCAAAGGCCTGTGTGGCGACCCCGGGGGGGTCG
>JBCDDI010000034.1:0-13716 GCA_039180365.1 Pseudomonadota bacterium | reverse complement strand
TGCGGAATGGCTAGCCGACCGAGGCTATGATGAGAAAATGGGCGCGCGACCACTGGGACGCGTTATCCAAGAAAGCATCAAGAAGCCGCTGGCCGAAGAGCTTCTGTTTGGCAAACTGGTCAAAGGCGGGCTGGTTAAAGTCGGCGTCAAAGACGGCGAGCTGGATCTTCAGATCGAAGAGCCAGAACAGGTCAAACTGGCCGGCACAGGTAAAAAGCCACCGCTTTTGCCAGCGGACTGATCTTAACTACGATAAAATAGGGGCTGCCTCGGCGGCCCCTTTTCTATTCGTCCAATCGGTATTCTTCTTCTTTTGGCAAATCGTCTTGGATGCAAACGCCACAGTGTGGTTTTCACTGCGAGGAGAAACTAGTGTAGACTACAAAATCAGCCTGTTTTCATGCTGACAATTGTTGATTTAGTCTGGCCGATGTACACCCAGCAGAGCTCATGTTCCGTACCGAGATCCTTGAACGGGGCTGAGTATTCAAACTTATAGGCGTAGCTGAGCATCGCCGTCATGCCGAGTTCCTGCTCAAGGCGTCGATGCACGGCGGTACTCATTTCCTCACCCTGGCGCGGGTGGGAACAGCAGCTGTTCGACCAGTACTCGGGCCAGAGGCGTTTACCTGGCGCGCGCTGTTGCAGGAGAAGCTCGCCGGCGTCGTTGAAGATGAACAGAGAAAAGGCCCGATGCAGAACACCAGCGCCGTCGTGGGCAGCGGACTTGTCGAGATGACCGATTACCTCGTCTGCCGCATTCACGAGGATCAGCGCCTCCGATTCGGAGGAGACAATTTCCGCCTTCGTCGCGCTGCGCTGGGTCATGAACTGCCATCCTGAGCGCCGCAGGAAACCGCGGCGGGCGGCGCAGTGTAGCGGAATCTGGGCTACCATGCGCGGCTTTGCGGCGACTGGACGGCTTGAATGGAAGGCACAGAACCCCGGCAACACGAGTTCCAGACGAACGGGCCGAAGCTCTGCTACTTCGAGTGGGGTGAGCCCGGCGGGCAGACCGTGCTGCTCCTGCATGCCACGGGATTTCACGCGCGCTGCTGGGATCAGACCATCGCTCGCCTGGGCCCCGGCTTCCACATTTATGCTGTGGACATGCGAGGTCATGGTCGCAGCGACCGGGTGCCACCTTATGTCTGGGAGAGTTTTGCGGCCGATGTGGGTGAGCTCGTTGAACATCTGGGTCTGGAAAACGCCGTCGGCGTTGGCCATTCCATGGGCGGCCACTGTCTCGTGCAGGTAGCCGCCAGGCATCCAAAGGCCTTTGAACGGCTCGTGCTGGTTGATCCGGTCATCTTTGAACCCGATGCCTATACGCATGACCGCTATCGGGGCTTCGACAACGCAGCCGATCATCCGGTGAGCAAGCGCCGGAACGACTGGGCCGACTGGGAAGAGATGTACGAACGCTTCAAGGATCGGGGATCCTTTGCGGTCTGGGAGGACGACGTGCTCGTCGACTACTGCCGCTATGGCGTTTTGCCGAAAGGCGATGGGCGCTTTGAACTGGCCTGTCCGCCGCTCGTAGAAGCCTCTATTTATCTGGGTAACACGAGCACGAACATCTACGAGGAAATCCCTAAGGTGCAGATTCCCGTGGCTGTGCTGCGGGCGAAACCCAGGGACCCCTCGGAACACGCAATCATGGATTTTTCGACCTCACCCACCTGGCCGGAGGTGGCGGCTCAATTCGCCAAAGGGGTAGACGTCTACCGCGAGGACCTCACGCACTTCATGCCCATGCAGGACCCGGAGTTTGTCGCCGGCTATATTCGCGGCGCCGAAGCGCCCGAATAGAAAGGCCGCAAGCGCTACCACGCTCCCCTAGACTCGCTTGGCATCTTCCGTTCTCTTCGAAAAAAACTATATAAATCAGTCTATTGCGTGCACACAAGTGACTTAAGAGCGGTCACGAAATCTGTGAAAGCGTTAACATCGCGCGCACAGACCCCTCCCGGGGGAGGCCGCAGACTGCGCTCCATGTCAGGAGTCACGACAACACTATGAACGCAGCCCGCCAAGACGAAAGCCCTCGCACCTGGTTCCGCTCGGATCGGGTTTTCCTGAGCGACAGCAAGTGGTTCTTCCACACTCGCGAAGGCGTGGATGTGGGTCCCTACGAGTCGCAGTTTGAAGCCGAAATCGAAGCCGGCATGCTCAAGGAACTGCTCCGCGAGCGCGGCGTGAAGGGAGAAGGCTCCATGGCTGTGATTCGCGAGTTTGTCCTCGACTCTTACGCCATGGGCCGACCGCTTACGCCGAACTTCAACCACACGATCTCAGAGGTCGGCTGACGGACTGTTTCCGTCAGCTAGCGCCAGCCGCTAGCGCCGGCACCGCCTCCACGCCAGCCAACCTTGGGTTTCCCCGTCCCGTGCCCGCATAATCGCGGCTGGCAGGCACAGCAAGGGAGGGGAGCATGCCGAGACTCAGACAAGTCAGCCGCGCCGATGCGTCGGAGGAAATTCAGCAGTTTTATGGGCACCTCTTTGGTGACCGGGATCCCGTAGAGGAACCTGGCACCGATACGGGCACGCCTGGTAACTGGTGGACGGTCTTTGCGCTGGTGCCGGACTGTTTCAAACACGCCGTTGAAGGGTTCCGCTTCTATCGGAGCCCGAAGCGCTCCCTGGATGCCAAGCTCCGCGAACTCGGTCAGACCCGGGCCGGCTATGCCCGAGGCAGTCAGTTCGTGTTCTCTCAGCACTGCAAGTCCATGCGCTATCTGGGCTTCACGGACGACCAGATTGCCGCAATCCCCTACTGGCAGGCGGCGGATTGCTTTGATGAAGTTGAACGCCTGGTGCTGGCCTACACCGACTGCCTCGTTCTGGACGGCGGTCGGACGCCCGATGGACTCTTCGATGCGCTGAAGACGCATCTCTCCGATGAGGAGATCCTCGAGTTCACCTACATCACCTGTATGTATGAGATGCACGCCACCATGAGCCGCGCGCTGATGCTCGAGTACGACAACGTAACGGAGCGGGTAGAAGAGATTCCGGCGCCGGAAGGCGCCGGGGATATTCTCCAGGCGGTGGATCAGGACTAGCGAACGGCCCCGAGGTATTCCTCGATTCGGCCGAGGTGCCCGTCAACATCCGTGGCGCCTGCATTGTGTGTGGCGATGGCCAGGTGCGTGGCGCCGAGGTTGCGCCACTTCTCTGCATGGCCCGCCCAGCGTTCCGGCGTGCCACCGGCATACTGAGCCTGGGCCTGAATGCCGAAGCCCTCCCAGGACTTACCAGCCGCTTCCCGATGGCTGCGAATCGTCTCGATCATGGCCTGTGATTTCTCGTTCGGACTGCCCAGGGGAATCCAGCCATCGCCTAGCTCGCCGCAGCGCGCGAGGAGCGCCGGGGCGCTGCCGCCAAACCAGACGGGTATCGGCGCTGTCGGCCGGGGATTGATGCTGGCTTTATCGATGCGGTGGTACTCGCCGCTGTAGTCCAGGCTGTCCGTACCCCAGAGCTCGCGCAGGAGGGCAACCTGTTCCGCCTGTCGCTTACCCCGGTTTTTGAAGTTTTCGTTGAGACCCACGTATTCCACTTCGTTCCAGCCCGTTCCCACCCCAAGGCGAAAGCGGTTTTCTGAGAGCAGCGCCAGTTCTGCGGCCTGTTTTGCCACCAGCACCGTCTGCCGCTGCGGGAGGATGAGCACGGCGGTGCTCATCTCGAGGCTTGTGGTGCAGGCGGCGATGAAGGCGAAGGTGGTGAAGGGCTCGTGGAAAGCCACGTCTTTGTCGTAGGGGCCTTGAAAGCCGCCGGGTCGATCCGGATCGGCGCCGAGGACGTGGTCATAGATGAGCAGGTGGCTGGCACCGAGCGCTTCCACACCCTGAGCGAAAGCGCGCAGGGCGCCGGGATCCGTGCCAATTTCGTTATGCGGCAGTACAGCGCCGAATTCCATGTGTTCTCTCCCCTGGTAATGAGCAAGCCGCCTGCAGGCGGCGGCCGGGGAAGCTTAGAACCCTACGGAAAGGGGGGCAATGGCGGTACAATGCGCGGCTTTTTCAGGCTTCCGGCGCCCGACCAAACCGGCTGATAATCATGGCTGCAGCAGCACAAGAGACCGCAACCTTCTCTTTCGTGGACATGGAACACGAGATCCTCCGCTACTGGGAGGAGCATGACGTATTCCAGCAGAGTCTGGAGAACACGCGGGACAAGAAACCCTATATTTTTTATGACGGCCCGCCCTTCGCCACGGGCCTGCCCCACCATGGGCACATCGTAGCCAGCACCATCAAAGACATTGTCCCCCGCTACTGGACCATGAAGGGGCGCTACGTCATGCGCCGCTTTGGCTGGGACACACACGGTCTGCCCATCGAACACGAGATCGACAAGAAGCTGAATATGTCAGCCCAGCAGGCCGTGGAAGAGATGGGCGTTGCCGCTTACAACGATGAGTGCCGGGCCATCGTTCACCGGTATACGAGCGAATGGCGCAGCACCATCACGCGCCTCGGCCGCTGGGTCGACTTCGACAACGACTACAAGACCATGGACCCCTGGTACATGGAGAGCGTCTGGTGGGTGCTCAAGCAGCTCTGGGACAAAGGTCTGGTGTATCAGGGCTCGCGAGTCATGCCGGTGTCGACGGAGCTCGGCACGCCGCTGTCGAACTTTGAGGCGAACCTGAACTATCAGGACCCTCAGGACCCGGCGGTAACCGTGCTCTTCAAGCTCACTGATGAAGATGCCTACCTCAGCGCCTGGACCACCACACCCTGGACCCTGCCATCGAACCTTGGTGTCTGCGTGGGCCCGGACATCGACTATGTGAAGGTCCGGGACCCGGAAACAGCGAAGGACTTTTACATCGCCGAAGCCTGTCTCGGCAGCTACGGTGAGTTTGAAGTGCTTGAGCGCCTGAAAGGAAAGGACCTTAAAGGCAGGAGCTATGAGCCGCTGTTTCCTTACTTCGCTCATGAGCGCGAGCGCGGTGCTTTTGTGGTGCTCACGGACGACTACGTCACCACGGAAGCAGGCACCGGCATGGTCCACCAGGCGCCGGCCTTCGGCGAGGACGACTACCGGATCCTGAAGGATGCCGGCATCGAAGCTTTTGTTGTGCCGGTGACGCCGAATGGCATCTTCACCGACGAGGTTCGTGATTTCGCGGGCCAGTACATCAAGGATGCCGATAAGGACATCATCCGTTACCTGAAGGATGCGGGCACGCTGTACCGCCACGATACGATCCAGCACAGCTATCCGTTCTGCTATCGCTCGGACACGCCGCTCATCTACCGGGCGATCCCGTCCTGGTACGTTCGCGTGACCGAATTCCGCGACAGGCTCCTGGCCGCCAATGCGCAGATCCGCTGGGTGCCCGACCACATCAAGGAAGGACGCTTCGGCAACTGGCTCGAGAATGCCATCGACTGGTCCATCTCCAGGAACCGGGTCTGGGGCACGCCGATCCCGATCTGGATCAACGATGTGACCGGCCGCGAAATCTGCATCGGTTCCCTCGATGAGCTCGAGCAGTACACGGGCGTGCGCGTCGACGATCTGCATCGCGAACACGTGGACCCGCTCACCTTCCAGGTCGACGGTGAAGAAGGTACCTATCGGCGGATCGAGGAGGTCCTCGACTGCTGGTTCGAATCCGGCTCCATGCCTTACGCGCAGCTGCACTATCCCTTCGAAAACGAGAAGGTGTTTGCCTCGGGCTACCCGGCAGAGTTCATCGCCGAAGGCCTCGACCAGACCCGCGGCTGGTTCTATACGCTCACGGTGCTGGCCGCGGCGCTCTACGACAAGCCCGCGTTCCGCAACGTGATCGTCAATGGCATGGTCATGGCCGAAGACGGCAAGAAGATGTCGAAGCGGCTCAAGAACTACACGCCGCCGGACGAGCTCATGGAGACCTTCGGCGCCGACGCCCTGCGCCTGTACCTGATCAACTCCGGTCTCGTTAAGGGGGAAGAGCAGCGGTTTGCCGATGCGGGCGTGCGCGACATGACCCGTCGCGCGCTGCTGCCCAGGTACAACGCGTTTTCGTTCCTGAAAACCTATGCGGACATTGATCAGTGGTCGCCTGACAAGGGACTCCACCAGGGAGACAACATCCTCGATCAGTGGATCGTCTCCAGGCTGCAGACGCTGAAGGCGAACGTGGCCGAACAGATGGAAGCCTACCGGCTCTACAACGTGGTTCCGCAGCTCTTCGATTTCATCGAGGACCTGACGAACTGGTATATCCGCCTGAATCGGACCCGCTTCTGGGGTGAGGAAGTAACGGCAGATAAGATCGCCGCTTACTCGACGCTCTACACGACTCTCTACGAGCTCGCCCAGGTCATGGCGCCCTTTGCACCGTTCCTGGCAGAGCACCTTTATCTCGAGCTTGCGACCCTCGGCGGCCGCGAAGCGAGCCCCATGTCCGTGCACCTCTGCGACTATCCCGAGGCAGAAACGGACCGGGTGCGCGCGGATCTGGAGACGGCCGTCGATCGGATGCAGCAGGTCATGCTGCTCGGTCGCCAGCGCCGGGAAGAGGTTAAGGTGGGCATTCGCACGCCGCTGCGCTGCCTGACGATCATTCATCGCGATCAGACGCTCCTCGACGGCATTCGCGAGCTCGAGGATTACGTAAAAAGTGAGCTGAACGTCCTTGAGGTGCGCTACGAGGCGGATGAGAACGCCTACATCGAACTTGTGGCCAAACCCAACTTCCCGGTCCTCGGCAAGCGTCTTGGTAAGCGCATGAAGGAGTTCCAGGCGCTCATCAAGAATCTCGATGGCGAGCGCATCGCCGCGCTGCAGGCGGAGGGGGAGCTTGAGCTCGGCGGCGAAAGCTTCAGTACTGAGGAGATTGAGGTGCTGCAGCAGGCCCGGGAAGGGACCGGGACCGTGTCGAACCGTTTCATCTCCGTGGATCTCGATTGCGAGCTCGACGACACACTAATTCGCGGCGGCTATGCCCGGGAGATCACCAACCGTATTCAGCAGCGGCGCAAGGAGCTTGGTCTGAACGTGGCTGATCGTATCGAAGTGGTTTTCGACGGTGACGCTGAGCTGCTTAAGGCAGCCGGCGAACACGGCGAAGCCATTGCGCAGGCAACGCTGGCGCTCGCCTTTAAGCAGGGCGCCGTGAGCGGCGGTGCTCGCTCGGAGATCGATGGTCGATCCTTCGAGTTCAGCATCGCGAAAGCCCGCTGAGGCAAGCGCAGTCGACAGGATCATGAGCGCAGGCGAGCACCCAGCCAGATCGAGTTACCACCATGGCGACTTGCGCGAGGCGCTGCTGCAGGCGGCCGAAGCGCTCCTGGAAGAAGCGGGGGTTCAGGGGCTGACGCTGCGCGCCTGCGCGCGCCGGGCTGGCGTCTCCCATGCGGCGCCGAAGCACCACTTCGCCGATGCGTCCGTCCTCCTCTCAGAGGTTGCTGCCCGCAGCTTCGATCGGCTCACAACCGCTTTGCGCGAAGATCGGGAAGCAAAAGCGAGCGCTGAAGCCGTGATCATCGGAGTTTTCCGGACCTACGTGGCTTTTGCCCGAGGTTATCCAAGCCACTTCCGTCTCATGTTTCGCTGGGATGCAATGTCCTCAGACAGCGAGGTGCTCAGGGTGGCGGCGACCCGGACCTTCGCCGAGATGACCACCAGCATCACCCGCCAGCGGGGAGACTCGGATGTGACGGCGGAGACCCTGACGGAGCGCATCCGCGAGCGCGGCCTACAGAACGACGTGATCCTCGCCTGGAGTCAGATCCACGGCTACGCGCAGCTGCTGCTGGAAGGGCAGTTCGCCAGCTTTGCCGAGAGCGGCGACAGCACCCTGGACGCCTTCGTGGAACGTACCGTCGTTGAGAACGGCCGACGACTGTTTCGCGTTCTTGAGGAGAGCGGCTGATATACTTGAGGCTTTGCTGTCCCCCCAATCGAACTGGAGCAAACCATGTCGATCCTGAGGAAGCTGCTCCTGCAGCTCGCCGCACTCTGTTTTCTTACCGTCAGCCTCAGTATGCCGGCCCAGGCAGCCGTGCTGGGCACCGGTGAATATCTGGCCCTTGAGCAGCGTCAGGCCAACCTCGATACGGTAGCCGCGGCCTTTGCCCGGGAGGATGTTCGTCAGCAGCTCATCGACATGGGCGTGGACCCGGACCAGGCGCTCGCCCGGGTCGCCGATCTGCCGGAGCACGAGCTGGCTCGGGTTGCCGGAGAGCTCGAAGAGCTGCCCGCAGGCGGCAATCTCCTGGCGCTCATCGGCGCTGTCTTCGTGGTTCTGCTCATCCTTGAGCTGACCGGCGTCATAAACATCTTCAACAACGTCTGAACGCGCGCCCGCCGCACAGCCCCTTTCCCGTGCGGTGGGTCTGCCTTGCTTGCTGCTTGAGTTTGCTTGGCTGCGCCCAGCAGCCGGTGGACGTGCCTGCAGGTCATGG
This sequence comes from Pseudomonadota bacterium, assembly GCA_039180365.1. Classification (GTDB taxonomy): domain Bacteria; phylum Pseudomonadota; class Gammaproteobacteria; order Pseudomonadales; family Azotimanducaceae; genus SZUA-309. The sequence continues at coordinate 5,306 of JBCDDI010000034.1, read as the reverse complement.
CGTCGAGCTCACTGAGGTTCCGTTCTTCCCGCAGGCGCGCTACCAGTGCGGCCCCGCGGCCCTCGCAACGGCGCTCGGATCGAGCGGCGTGGCTGTGGCTCCTGAGGACCTCATCGACGACGTCTATGTGCCGGGACGGCGGGGCAGCTTCCAGTTCGAGATGATCGCGGCGGCGCGGCGCCACGGACGGATTCCCGTTGTGCTCGACACGGCGGCGGCGGACCGCGCGGGGCGGCTCGCCGCCCTCGAGGCGGAGCTCCTCGCCGGGCGCCCACTGCTTGTGCTGCAGGACTACCATCTCCTCTGGACGCCTCGCTGGCATTACGCAGTGGTCGTTGGTTTCGATCAGGATCGGGAACAGGTGATTCTCCGGTCCGGCCGGGAGCAGCGGCGCCTGGAAAGCTTCGATGCCTTTCTGCGGCGCTGGGCACGCTCGGATGCCTGGGCCGTGGTGCTGCTCAAACCCGGGGAACTTCCAGCGCAGGCCTCGGCCGATGGTTATCTCCGAGCCCTCATTGATGCGAGTGGGCGGCTTGCCGCTGCGGACTTTGAGCGATCACTTGCGGTGGCGCTGCGTCGCTGGCCCAGGTCAGCGGACCTCAACTTCGCGGCGGCAAACGCTGCGCGGTCATCAGGGGATTTCGATGCGGCGCGCGAACGATTCCAGAAAACGCTTCAGCTGCAGCCCGAACACCTCGGCGCTCTGAACAACTATGCGGATCTGTTGCTGGCGCTCGGCTGCGTGAGCGAGGCTCAAAAGAACATCGACACTGCGATTAATCTTGCAGAGTCGGCGTCGCCGCTCATGGCGGTCTTACAGGCCACTGAGCGGGAGGTTGCGGCTGCCGCGGAGACTCTGGAACCGGCGCGGTGCGCCGCCATTGGCCGCTGATCGGGCGCCGCGCTGCGAAGGTTGCTCAGGCGGCTTCGCGTTTCTCCTTTTTCTGTTCCGCCATCCGCGACGGCGCGCGGGCGAGGGCGCCTTTTGCCGGGATCGTGTCGTAGGCGCGGGCTAGGCCGAAGCGCGGCATGTTGTTATAAACGCACTCGAATTTACCTGGCTCCACCACGTAGGTTTCGTGCCAGATGCCAACGTCGCCGTTGGAACCGATCAGTCGGTTGAACTCCCCCCAGGCGGGCACGTGTTCTTTCGCCTTATGGGTGGCGTAGTCCTCCAGGGCTTCGAAGGATTCCCAGTACTGAACCATCATCGTCGTGCGCCCGAACCAGCTTTCCACATGCTTGAGCCCCAGTTCCGGCGCGGCATAGAGTTCTTCGATCATGCGGCCCATGGCCCGGGCGACGGGCAGCCAGCGGTGAACCTTCCAGGGCCTGTTGATGCGCATGCCGATGAGGAAGACGACAAGCTCATCGTCCTCGACGCGAGCCGTGACGCGATCCTCGATGACCTGGTCTGGCGTTTCGTAGTCAATCATTGCGGCTGTTGCTCCCCTTTTTGCTGTTCCTTTGCTGCTCCAGTTTTTGCTTTTAGCTCAAACTTGACACCATCAAGATGGAAGCAGATTAGGTCTTTTTCAGCTTCCGGTCAACAATCAACCGGTTGGTGGTGGCAATGGTCGGCTGGGTCGTGCTATCTAATGAGAAACGTTAATTAGATGTGCTCCTGTAGCTCATGCGCTTATGAATCACCCGACACCCAACAGCAGTCTGCCCAGCCCAGCAGCCAAGGAAGAAACGGCGAAGAAGTCTGCGCCGACCGCCTCCTACCGACTCATCAACGCGTCCAGCTACGAGGAGTGGAAGGAAGCTGCCATGGCGCAGGACGAGCGCATGGGCGGGGCCAAGTGGCGGCGCACAGACAAGTCGACGCTCTACGATTACGAGGTTATCCGCCGTCGCCTTGATGAGGTGCAGACGGTCCGCGCCTCCGGCGATCCGCACCGGCTGCTGTTCTATCTGAACGAAGGCATCCACGGAAACATGGGCGGCATGGGTAATCCGGCCCTCTACAACCGCTCCCGCTTCGGTACCAAAGATCTCATCAACGACTACATCCGCGAGCTGACGGAAGCCATCAAGCAGGTGGCAGACACGTCCGATGCGGAAATCCCCTTTACGGAGAAGCTCGAATTCTTCCGCCGAGCGAGCCACTGCTTTGGCCGCAGCGCGCTCATGCTGTCCGGCGCCGGTGCCCTTGGCCCGTTTCACCTTGGCGTGGTTAAGGCCCTGGTGGAACAGGACCTGCTCCCGGACGTGATCTCCGGGGCCAGCGCGGGTTCCATGATTGCTGCTTTTGTCGACACTCACGATGATGAAAGCCTGGCGGAGCTGTTTAATCCGAAAACGCTCGTGCAGTCCTTCGACGCCTTTTCAGAAAGTTCGCGGAAAGCCTCCATCGGCTCCCGCATGAGCATCGAGCAGGTGCGCGAAGTGGTGGCGGGACTGATTCCCGATCTGACCTTTGAGGAGGCGTTCGAGAAAACCGGCCGCAAGATCAACATCTCCGTGTCGCCCCGGGAGTTCCATCAGCGCTCCCGGCTCCTGAACGCCATCACCTCGCCGAACGTCTACATCCGCGAGGCCGTGCTCGCCTCCTGCGCCATTCCCGGGATTTTTCCGGCAGTGACCCTCGCGGCCCAGAACAATCAGGGTCAACGCCAGCCCTACGTGCCCTCCCGCAAATGGGTTGATGGGTCCATGACCGATGACATGCCCGTGCGGCGGTTGACCCGCCTTTATGGGGTAAATCACTTCATCAGCAGCCAGACCAACCCTGTTGTGCTCTGGTCCCTGCGCGACGATCAGGCCAACGACAATCTCTTTGCCCGCACGCTGAACATCTACCAGAGCGCGGTGAAGGAGTTCTACAAGGCGAGCTATCCGGTGACTATGGGCTTCGTCGGCAACATCTACCCGCTGAACGTTGTGACCCGCATGGCCTATGGGCTCGTGACCCAGGACTACACCGCAGACATCAACATTCTGCCGCGCCGCCGTTTCTGGAACCCGGCGAAGCTGCTGTCCGTGCTGTCCGAAGCGGAAACCCGTTATCTGATTTCCGAGGGTGAGGCCGCAACCTGGCCGAAGGTAGAGATGATCCGCAATTGCACGGCCATCAGCCGCACGCTGGATGACATTCTCGAGCCTATGGAACAGCGGGTAAGCGAAGGGCGTCTGCACCAGCAGGAGCCCTCACTCTGAGCTGAGGTTTGCAGGGATCGGGCGTCGTTACGCGCCCGATCAACGTCTTTTCAGGATGACCGTCAGTGAGCGTGGAGCCGCACCGGCAACTCCGCGTAACCTTTGACGAAGCTCGACTGCACGCGCACCGGCTCACCGACCACTTCCACCTGTTTGAAGCGCTTGATGATCTCCTCCCAGACGATGCGCAGCTGCATTTCCGCCAGGCGGTTACCCATGCAGCGATGAATGCCGAAGCCGAAGGAAAGATGATGCCGGGCGTTTTTGCGATCGATGATGAAGGCATCCGGGTCGTCGATGACCTCGTCATCACGATTTCCTGAGACGTACCACATCACCACCTTGTCGCCTTTTCGGATCGTCTTGCCACGCAGCTCGACGTCTTCCGTTGCCGTGCGACGCATATAGGCGAGCGGTGTCTGCCAGCGGATGATTTCCGAAACCATGTTCGGGATCAGACTCGGATCGGCCATGAGCTTAACGTACTGATCGGGGTTCTGATTCAGCGCCAGTACGCCGCCGGTAATGGAGTTCCGGGTGGTGTCATTGCCGCCGACGATGAGCAGAATCAGGTTGCCCAGGTACTCCATGGGCGCCATGTTCCGGGTCGACTCGTCCTTCGCGAGCATGGTCACAAGATCAAAGCCGTCTTCCCGATTGACCCGTTCGGCTTTGAGCTTCGTAAACACCTCAAGGCACTCCATGAGCGCAGCGCGTCTGACTGGCTCCGGCGTTGGGCCGCCAGCAAGCTCGCCGGAGGTTGCCATATCGGACCAGTAGGTGAGCTTGCGCCGGTCTTCGAAGGGAAAGTCGAAGATCGTGGCGAGCATCTGCGTGGTGAGTTCGATAGACACGCGATCCACCCAGTTAAAGGTTTCATCAACCGGGAGACTGTCGAGGATGCTGCCGGCGCGGCTGCGAATCAGGCCTTCCATCTCCGCCAGGTTGCGAGGGGCAACAACGCCCTGCACGGCTTTGCGCTGCTCGTCGTGGCGCGGCGGATCCATGCCGATGAAGTTAACGGTTTCGAAATCCTCCGGACGGTCCGCGAGGATGATGCCGGGCGCCGAGGAGAAGAGTTCGTGGTTTTTGTCCACGAAGACGATGTCGTCGAATTTGGTGATGGACCAGTAGGGGCCGAAGGCGCTGTCCGGGCAGAAATGCACGGGGTCTTCTTTGCGCAGCCGTTCGAAGTACGGCCAGAATTTGTTTTCCTCGAAGAGCGCGGCCTGGCTGACATCGATGGCGTCCCGAGGCACGCTGTAGGGATCGGCGGTGAGTAGATCGATCTTGCTGGTCGCGGCTTCAGCCATGGTGACTCCCCTCGTAAACGAAAACGGCCGAGCAAATCTGCTCGGCCGCCCCTCGAAAAAGGTGGAGGACGCCGCCGAGCTCGCGGAAAGCGCATTCGACGGTTTTGACCGGCTCAAGATGCCCTACGAGGCCGCCAAAGCCCTCACGAACCGGGCCATCGCCGCGAGCCGGGGAGGCGGCGGCCGCGCCGGCGACCAGGCCCTGGAGCTCCTGCGTCGCGCCCGGGTCATCTTCGTCCAAGAGGAGAACCGACACTGGCCCGCGCTGATCGACTTCTATCGCGCCCTGGTGCTGGCCCGCGGCGGCGCCCTCGACGACGCCAAGAAAGCCGCGCGCGCCGCCCGCGACGCGTTCATCGACCGGGACCTGGCCTCGCGGGCCGTGACGGCGGAGCTCATGCTAGCCCGCCTCGAATTGCGGACCGGTGATGCGGAGACCGCCAGGACCTACGCTGTCCGGGCGCTGAATCGACTCCGGGACCTGGCCTTGCCGGCCCTCAACCAGCGGGCCTATTTGGTCCTCGGCCAGATCGAAGAAGTGCGCGGATACCCGGACGCGGCCCTCTTGGCTTACCGCGAGTGCGACGAATGGCTCGAGCAGCTGCGCGCCCAGCTCCGCGGCGAGGATCTGAAAATCGCTTTCCTGAGCGACAAACAGGCCGTCTACGAGAGCCTCGTTCATCTGACGCTCAGCGACCACCGCCGACCCCGGAGGCTGGAAGCCGCCTTCGGTTACGTCGAAAAGGCCAAATCCCGCGGACTCGCCGACCTCCTCGCCCGCGGCGGCCAGCTGAAACCGAGAACTCGGACCGGCGGCGAGCTCGCCGAGCG
>JBCDDI010000033.1:0-13721 GCA_039180365.1 Pseudomonadota bacterium | reverse complement strand
CTTGTCGTCGCTCGTTTTCAGAACCCAGGCCTCCCGCGTCTTCACGGCACCGCGGCGGTTTGTGAGCGTCATCTCGATAGTTCGCCGGACCGTAACCCCTTCCGGGCGCTCCGCGACCAGTCTGGCGATGCGCAGGCCTTCTTCAGCGCTGGATCGATTGGTCTCGGCTTCGGCCTCCGGTACCAGGCAAAGGGCAAGTAACAGCGGCAGGCCGAGGCCGGCATGGCGGGCTCGTCGATTGCTGCCGGTGGCCCAGCCCGAGGCACGCTTCTGAATGGCCTGAGCGGCGGCATAGGCGGCTGGGATGACGATGAGACCGACGACGAAGCTCGCGAGCGCCGCCGATGCGACGAGGCCACCGAAGCGTTGCAACATCGGCAGCTCTGAGAAGAGCATGACGGAGAAGCCGACACCCAGGGCTGTGGCATTGAAGAAGCAGGCTCGGGCGGTGCCGGGCATGGCGACATCAAGGGCCGCGCGGAGGTTGTTGTCGTTGAGGCGCAGGGCGATGCGCAGCCGATCCACCAGGTGGATGGCGAAGTCGACGCCAACGCCGACGGAGATCGCGGCGAACATGCTGGTTGCCGGCTCAAGGTAGACGTCGAAGCTCGCCATCAGCGCATAGATCATCAGAATCGTGAAGCTCACGGGCACCACGGAGATGAAGCCGGCGCCCAGGGAGCGGAACACGAAGATGGCCATGCCGAGCACCATGACCAGCGACAGGCCAACGCCCTGAAAGTGGGAGGCCTCAAGGCGGCTCATCCAGTGATAGGTGATGTTCACGTCGCCGCCGAGCTCAGCTCTCAGACCGTCGCCGTTGAACTCCTGCTCCAGGTAGCGCTGCAGCGCCTCCACCGTCTCCCGGGTCTGGGAGAAATGGACGCTGTCGAGCACCCCACGGACGAGCAACGTTTCATAGTTGCCATCGATTTCCTCTTCAAAGTCCGTGGGGTCCCCGGAGGCTTCATAGACGAGCAGGTACTGCGCAATCGAGTCGGCCTCTTCCGGCAGGATCAGATCGTCCCGGATCGGGCTCGTTTCATTAACGGCCTGATGCAGTAGCGACAGGTAGTCGGCGATGCCGACGGCAGTTTCCACATGCGGTAACGCTTCGAAGTGGCGCTGCAGCGTTGCCACGCGCGCCATCTGGCTCTCGTCGAGGAAGCCTTCCGGATCTTCCGCTTCAACAACAATGTCGAGAAAAGAAGTACCGGCGAAGCGCTCGTTGATGAGTTCGTCAGCGAGGCGGATGGGTTCTCCCGGTGCAAAGTTCTCCACCTGCGAGCGGTCGACCCTGAGTTCCATGGCCTGATAACCGGCCAGCAGCACCAGGCCGAAGAAGCCGGCCAGCACCAGTCGGTAGTGGCTTGCCGCCTGCTGGCTTAAGGCAGTGAAGAAGGCGCCGAGGCGATTCGGCTGACCCTCAGCCCAGCTCCGGAACGCCGGGGAAGGGCCGAGGTTCAGGAGCACCAGCGCAGCCGGCAACGTGACCAGCGAAAAGAGCCAGGCGAGGGCGACGCCAAGGGCCGCATACCAGGCGAAGTAGGTAATCGGCGGCATAATCGAAGCCAGCGCGATGCCGAGGAAGCCGGCCATGGTGGTCAGAGTCGTCAGCGTGATGGGCCGGGCCATCTCCAGCATGGATTGAATCACCAGTTCCCGGCACGCCTCGTTCGGATGCTCCGCCTTAAGCCGGTAGTAGTAGGAAAGGATATGAATGCCGTCGGCCACGGCGATGGCCACAAGGATCACCGGCAGCGCGTTGGTGATCGCAAAATAGGGCACCCCATTCCAGGCCATGATCCCCATGGCGCCACCCGCGGCGCCGAGGAGTACAACCAGGGGCCCGAGCAGGGCGCCGGCGCGGCGGAAGGCAAGATAGATGAATCCCAGCACGAGGATGAACACCAGCGGCTGCATGAGCCGGGCGTCACCGTCAATTCGCTTCGACAGATAGGCGCTGACAGCGGCAGGCCCCGCCACATGCAGGGTGACCTCCGGTGACTCCAGATCGGCGATCAGAGTCTGGATTTCCTCATAGGTGGCGGCTGCCTGGGTGAGGTCTTCCACTTCCGCGAGGATGACGGCGCCTGACTCGTCATTGGCGACGAGCGTGCCTTTGTGCGGCGGCATGGCCTGCCAGCGGGCCTGGCTGGCGGCGACAACCTCGGCGGTCAGCAGGCCTTCCGGAATATAAGGTTCCACCAGCACGGCCTCCGGCGTGCCAAGGATCGCCGACTCCGTGGCCAGGCTTGTGATCCGCTCGTGGCGGAGATTACCAACGCTGCCGAGGCGCTCACTGATCGTTCGGATCAGAGCCAGACGTTCCGCGGTAAAAATGCTGCTGCCATCTTCACTCACCACGGCGATGGCGATGGGATCGGTGAGGCCGAAGACATCGTCAATCAGCGCTTCCGTAAGCACCGAGGGGTGGTCCGTTGGGATAAAGGCGCGCACGGAGGTGTCTTTCACCAGCGTCGTGAGTCCCGTTGCGGCCCAGGCCACAAAGAGGCCGGAGAGCAGAAGAATGAGTCGTGGTCGGGCGGTGACCGCCATGAAGAAGTTTCGGGTCATGCGACGGTTCGTCCGTTGAGGGTTCGCGAGAGGTTGTCTTTGGAGTCGCCCTGGTCGTGCGCGACGGCTGCCGGCTCCGTCTCCAGAGTGAGAGGATCTTCCTTAGGCACTTCGTCCGTGGCGTGCACACACATGGCTTCTTCGAGTCGGAGCCAGTCGGTGACATAGCTTGGCGGCGCCGGCGAGACGGCGCCAGGTACCAGCGCCTCGACCATGGCGTCCGTGGCCAGCCAGCCGTGCTTCTGGCGAATACCCGCCCGCGAGACGCCAATGGCAACCTGCCGCCCACGCTGATCGAAGAACACGTGCTCGAGATACCACCAGCGCTGGTCCCAGCTGAGGAGCCGGGTTTTCACTTCGTAGCGCTGAAAAGGTTTCAGCGCGTGGCGATAGCGGATCAGGCCGCCACCGATGACGGCCGTCCAGCGATTCCGGAACATGGTTTCGACGACGCCGACCCGGGCCATCCAGTCGGTGCGGGCGACGTCCATGATCTGCAGATAGCGGCCGTTGTTCATGTGCCCGAAGGCATCGATGTCGTGGGGCCAGACCCGGAAACTGCTGATCAGGTAACTGCGGTAGTGGAGCCGATCGGCGAGTAAGCCGCGACTCAAGGCGAGTAATAGCCTCAGATAGAGATTCATCCCTGCTGCCTCTGCTCCCTTGCGGCGCGCTTCCCTATTTCCCGCATGACATGCTCTCGTAGCTCAGTGTGAGAAACCGTGTGCATCGACGTGTGCACGCTGCCTGACTTACAACTCGGTCCACAAACGAAACCACGAACGAAAGATAGACAAAGTTCCCGCGTCCTTATGACTGCAAGTTGACACAATGGAACACTGCATTAGAGGCAGGATATGTCTCAGCAGGCGCGTCACTTTCGCAATTAGTTTCAGATCCGGATCGTTCCGGATTCGGTTCTTAAGTATCGGTAAGCGAGCAACGTCGGACACCATGCCGGCGGCAATCAGGGAAATGATCGACCCGATCGGAACAGATCCATCGGCGCTCGAGAGATCAGAGGGGGACCAGGGTGGTCCAGGGGCAGAGCAAGCCTCCAAAACTAGAGTTAAAACTCCTCGGCCCGATGCTGGCTCGGCGGGATGGTGAAGCTGTTGAGCTGCCGCGCTCGCGCAAGGCCCGGGCGCTCCTGGCCTACCTCGCGCTCGCACCGGCCGGCATCCGCAAGGAAGAAGCCTGCCAGCTGCTCTTCGCCAGCGCCGATGATCCCCGAGGCAGCCTGCGCTGGTGTTTGAGTCGCCTGCGCGCTGCCCTCGGTGGCGGTGCTGACAGCTACATCGTCTCCGGAAAGAAGCTCCAACTTTCGGATCGGGTTCGCACGGATGTCTCGCGTCTTAGTCGGGCCCGGCGGGGATCAGCGTCCCTCGAAGAACTCGTGTCCCTCGATGCCGATATCGATGGGGTGTTCCTCGAAGATCTGGAGCTCGACGAGTGCCCTGAATTCGAAGCCTGGCTTTTTGCCATGCGCTCGCGCTGCGGCGCCGATCATGCGGCTCTGCTGGTGCGCGTTATCGAGGCCTCGGCCGGTGAAGCCACGGCCATCGAGCACGCCCGGCGACTGGTCAGTGTCAACGGCGACAGTGAGGACGCCTGGGCCGTGCTCATTACGGCGCTGCGGCGCAGCGGTAACGTCCGTGAAGCCAGGGCAGTTTATGAAACGGCGCACCGTGAATTGCGCCGGGAACGTGTGCCCCTGAGCGGGCTGCTGCGTAAGGCCATCGACGTCGCCGGACCCATGCCTGCGCCTGCTATTGATCCGCCGAGTTCGGTAACGAGTATCGCCGGTCCCAGCGCCTGGCAGCGGCCCTTGCTCCGGGTACATCGCATGGAGCTTGGCAGCGGTCTTACAGAATCCCTGGGTCGCGAGCTCGATGCCGCCATCTACTCAGCGGCCACGCGCTATAAAGGGTGCTCCACCATCGCCACAGACCTGCTCCCGAGTCACGCGGGCACGGAGGGACCCACCGGGGATCTGCGCCTGCACAGCAGGGCCCGCAAAACGAGCGCCGGGGTGCTCCTTGATGTGAATCTGCTTGTGGGTGAAAGCGGCGCCAGTCTCTATGGCTGGCAGCTGCTGCTCGACGACGCTGACGAGATCGCCGCAGCCGAGCAGGTGACCGCCTATTTCTGTAACCACTTCGAAGTGGATCTCACCGTCGGTATGGTGGCCCACGCTCTCGAGAAGTCTGAAGAGCGACGGACGGTCCAGGATCTGTACCTGCTGACCTTGCCGCAGATCTACAGCGCTGAAGGTTATGATCCGGAGAAGGTGCTTCGATCTCTCGAGGCCGTGCTCCGAATTGACCCTGGCTTCGGGCCGGCGCTGTGCACCCTTTCCTGGGTGCGCAACACTCTGAAGACCTACAACAGCGATCCCGGTGAGCTCAGTGTGACCTCAAGCCTCGCGAGACGGTCCGTGGAATTCAGTCAGGACGATCCCTTTGTGCTCGGCTGGGCCTCGATCGTTATCGCCCACGCCGATCGGGACATCCGTCTTGGTCAGGATCTCGTGAATCGGGCGCTGTCCTTTAACCCCTATTCCCCGATGGCGCTCCTGGCCGGTGGCTTCATGGCGCACTATGAAGGCGAAGACGACCGGGCGGACCAGATGATTGATCGTCTGGAAGCCCATGGCCTGTCGGGGCCCATGGATTTTCTCTGCCTGTCCTGTCGGGCCATGATCCGCTATCAGCAGGGTCGCTTCGGGGAGGCAGAGGAAATCGCCCGCCGTGCCCTCGGGCACAATCCGACCTTTATCCTGCCTTTAAGAATCCGTGCGGCGAGTCTCGCCAAACTCGGACGCCTCTCGGAGGCGCGGGAAGTGGCCGAGCTTATGGTTGAGCTGGATCCCTCAGAGCATCTCAGCTTCTTCACAGAGTATTCGCCCTACGTATCCACGGCTTCCGTCGAGGCGCTCTGTGATGGCCTGCGCCAGGCCGGCTTGCCTGAATAGGCAAGCCGCGCTTGCTCTGAATAGGGCAAGCCGCGCTTACGCTGACTAAGTAAGCCGCGTCCGGCGCCTCCCGGGCATCTCTGCTAGGCTTGCAGCTCCCCGAATTTCTTAGGAGCACCGATGAGTTCGTCTGTCTCAGCGGACCCGCTTGATGTTGTTGTCGTCGGCGCCGGTTTCGCCGGTATGTACGCCATCTGGAAGTTTGGTCAGGCTGGATTGAAGCTCCGCGTGATCGAGGCCGGCAGTGATGTCGGCGGCACCTGGTACTGGAATCGATATCCCGGCGCCCGCTGCGACATCACCAGCATGGAGTACTCCTACGGCTTCTCGGAAGAGCTCCAGCAGGAGTGGGAATGGACGGAAATCATGGCCGCGCAGCCGGAGATCCTCTCCTATGCCAATCATGTGGCAGACCGCTTCAAGCTGCGCGAACACATCGACTTTGATACGCGGGTACGCAGCGCGATTTATGACGAAGAAGCCGGTCTCTGGGAGATCGACACGGACACGGGGGCTCGCTATCAGGCACGCTTCTGCGTTATGGCCACCGGCTGTCTTTCCGTGCCGAATACGCCGGAGATTGCAGGGCAGGAGGAATTTGCCGGCGAGGTTTATCACACCGGACGCTGGCCTGCGGGCGGCGTCGACTTCAGCGGTAAGCGCGTTGGCATCATCGGTACCGGCTCATCCGGTGTGCAGTCCATCCCCGTCATCGCCCGGGAAGCAGAACATCTGACCGTGCTGCAGCGCACGCCGAACTACAACATGCCGGCGAACAATGCGCCCCTGCCGGATGAGTATCGTGCCCGCATGAAATCCAACTACCCGGAGGTGCGTACCGCACAGCGCCTCGCGCCGATCGGCGTGAGCGAATACAGCCGCGGTCTCGGTGGCCTCGGCAGCTATCCGGAACCCACGGAATCGATCCTCGGGCAAAGTGAGGCGGAGCGTGCCGAGGCTCTGGATGAAATGGGTTTCGAGGCAATCCGGCAGTACAACGATATCGCGCTGTCCGATAAAGCGAACGAGCTTGCCTGCGACATGTTCCGGGAGCAGGTGCGGCGCGTGGTAAAAGACCCTGAGACCGCGGAAGGTCTGATGCCGCGGGACTATCCTTATGGCTGTAAGCGGCCGGTCGTCGATATCGGTTATTACGAGACCTTCAATCGCGACAACGTCACCCTCGTGGACCTGCGTCGGGGCGGCATCGAGCACATTACCGAGCGCGGCGTGCAGACGGCCCAGGGGGCCTTCGAATTTGATGTGCTCGTTTACGCCACGGGTTTTGACGCCATGACTGGCGCTCTGCTGCGGATGGACATACGCGGTCGCGAAGGCAGGAGCCTCGCCGAACACTGGGATCACGGCCCGCGAACCTACCTCGGTCTGCAGATGAGCGGGTTCCCGAATCTGTTCACCGTGACGGGTCCGGGCAGCCCTTCCGTGTTAAGCAATATGCTCGTTTCTATCGAGCAGCACATCGACTGGATCTGCGCCTGCATCAACCATCTCGACCAGCAGGGCGCGACCACCATCGAGGCCACGGAGGCTGCTGAAGATGCCTGGGTGCGTCATGTCTTTGAGGTTGCGGATGGCACCATGCTCACGGCAGAGAGCTGCAACTCCTGGTATCTAGGCGCCAATATTCCGGGTAAGCCACGTATTTTCATGCCCTATGTTGCCGGTGTCGGTCCGTACCGACTGCAGTGCGATGAAATTGTCGCGGACGGTTACCGGGGCTTCGCCATCAGCTGACGCAAGGGAGCGGCGCCATGGATCTGGTGGTCTTTGACCTCGACGGAACCCTGTTGAACGCCAACTCGGAGGTGTCGCCGTACACGCGGGATACGCTTCGGCTCCTCTCTGAGCAGGGCATTCTCTACACTGTTGCGACCGGCCGGGCCTTACATGGCGCCCGTGACGTCATCGCCGGCCATCCGTTCACGCTGCCGCAGGTTTTCAAAAACGGCGTCATGATCTGGAGCCCGGCAACGGAGGGCTACAGCCACCACACGCACCTCTCGCTCGACGATCTGCGCCATGTGCTCGAGGCCATGCTTTCCCAGGGTGTCACCGCCTTTCTCTTTACGCTCGAACCCGGTGACGAGCACGCGGTTTATCACCAGCCGCTGAAAACGGACTACGAACGGGACCTGGCGGAAAACTACCTGGCCCGCAACGGTGTGCGCGTCGAGCCGGTTGCTGCTCTACCGGCGGCGGCTGAGATCAGCAACATCAGTGCCCTGGGCCCTGAGAGCGCCGTCGATCGCGTCGCGCAGTTGATCGCCGATGAACCGGGACTGATTGCCTATGCGGGGCCAGCCATCGAAGGAGACGACCTCTGGTGGATCGACATTCATCACATCGAGGCGAGCAAGGGGAATGCGGTGCAGGTGCTCCGGGAGGAGCTGGGGATCAGTCGGGTTGTGTGTTTCGGCGATAGCGACAACGATCTCAGTATGTTTCAGATCGCGGATGAGGCTTATGCGCCGAAAAACGCGCGGGACGACGTGAAGGCGCTCGCGACTGCCGTTATCGGCCATCATGACGAGGATGGTATTGCGCGTTTCCTGCGGGAACGATTCAACCTATCTGCTTGAGGGTTCCTCGGCCGCTGTCTGCCCCTTCGTTGCTGCAGCTAGCCCCGGCGAGCACGCGCTGGCAGTTTTTCTGCCAGCAATGCCGATCGACGGCTGGTTGTTTCGTGCTGCCTGGCGCGTGCCATCTGCTTACGTCGCTGACTGTCCCAGCGTTTAATCACTTCAGCGCCAGTGCCGCGCCCCGCGCTTTTTGCTTCGACGTCGAAGGCCCTTCGGGTCGCAATGAACATCTGCGGCATGCGCCAGAATTTCGCACCGATCACGTGGACGAGATCCCAGTCCGGTGTCTCCGGCGACGACCAGAGCACCTCCCGACGCTCGAAGCCGATAAACCGGGAGACAACGCCTGAATCCCAGCAGGAACCCATAGCAGGGCCTGATACCTCGTGCTGGCACTGATAGTAGTCTGGCGCTTCTACCGGATCTGATTCGACGTATTCGATCAGCTGCATCAGCGCACTGTCGCTTTCCGGGTCGTCGGTCCTGCCGTAGAGCATGTCGATGTCCTCCTGCACTTCCGTAAGCGCAAGGCGGATGAGCCCCTGCGGCCGATTCTCAAGGAGCGAAATGCCCAGACTGCGGGCGTCGTTGCTTGAATCGGGAATGACAAACAGCGAAGCGTTCCAGCGTGTGCCCTTATGTTCCAGCGATTTGTGCGAGAGCGGGATGACCGCGCCGGAGCCGGGGTTTACCTGCCGGAAGCTGGCCTCGGGCTCCGCCGTATGAAAGGTCAGCCAGAGGGCAGGGATGCCCGTGCTCACGGCGCTTCAGCCTTGCGAGCCGCACGCGCTTCAGCGAGCCGGTTCTGATACTCCTCGGTGGAGTTCATGTTCGGGTAGGGAATATCCGGCACCGGCACTCCGAGCCCGGCGCAGAGCGGCTCCCAGCCGGAGCCGACTTCATACTCGATCAGCTGGTCACTCGGGACCTCCCGGCGCACGGCGTCGTAGTGACGTTCGTATACGGCGATTGCGTGGGCTTCCTCTGTAATGCGACCGTCGAACTCCCGGTCAATGACGAGCGCCCGGCTGAAGTCCTGAAAGGCCTTGAGGGCCTCCGGCGCGCCGTCGGGGATTCGCGTGGTCATAGCGTGGTAGATCGTGTTCATCACGCTTTTGTGCCAGCTCACGGGGTCCCGGGTCGACAGCAGTACCTTTGCATCCGGATTCAGCTCGAGCAGTTCCCGCCAGAAAGTGCAGCCGGGCCAGTCGACGGTGGCCTGGAAGTTGCCAAAGATCTGAGTCCAGTCAACGGCATCGCCGCGAGTGGCGGCCAGCCAGTGCGGCACGTGCTCCGGATGCGCGCCAACTTCTGCCATGTGGTAGCAGGGGTCGAATCCAAGCGCTTCGAGGGCGTTTTTCAGACTGAGTGTGCCCGTGCGGCCGAAGCCGGCGCCAATGATTTTTAGATTCATTACTTTCTCTCCCGGGTGTCGGTCAGGGCGCGGAGTTGTCGCTCCACGCCAGCGATGATGGTGAGCAGTCTCCGCTGGTAGATGGCTTCGAAGTCGGGGGGATAAACGGCATCAAGTGTGGCGCTGAGTGCGGGAAACGCGGAGAGGTCGGCCTCGTTCATGGCGAGCATGGAGTGCTGCGCCTGCGTCGGATTTTCCCGTGCTGCTGCGAAGTGCGCGCGTTTCGCCGCCGTGGTGAAGGCGTGATCGACGACCAGCGAATAAGCGTTGAAGGTGAGCTCGTGGGAAAGACCAGCCTTCAGGAGAACAGTGAAAGCCTGATCGAGGATTTGGTAGGCGGCGGGCGTATTGGGGCCCATGCGAGTGCCATAACTATGGGCGCCCGGGCTCGCCTCAATTGCCTGCAGAAAGGCGATACCCAGCTGCTCCAGATATGACTGCCAGGACAGCTGCGGGTCAGGGAGCCTGATGCGCTCACAGAAGGCGTCTACACAAGCCTCGATAAGCGCTTCTTTGGACGCCACGTAGCGATAGAGCGTGGCCGGGGCTACACCAAGGTGCCTCGCCAGCTGATGCATGGAGAGCGTGTCCAGGCCCAGTTCCATGGCGGCGCTGACAATCTGGTCTCGATCGACCAGCTGAGGGCGGCCCTGACGAGCGGTGGTGGCGTTCATTGCCGGCCCCGGAGCTCATTGGGAAAAAGGCGCGGGTTGTCGTTGTTGAGAATAATTTGCATCGGAATGATATTAACTAAATAGTATTCACAAATACAACGATCTCTCGAATACCCCTTTTAAAGGGGTCTGTGGCGCTGGAGCGAGCCTAAATGAGATTGTTTATCATTTAGTGGCGGGCAATAATCTCGGGCTTAGCCGTTGGGAAGTCGGTCCGGAGCTCGCCGCCGAAGCCCTCGGGATAAAGGTTCGAAGCGACGCTGAATCTCTGGATTCTCTGGTTTTGCGCGGATGCCCATGAATATGAATGAGCGAATGATCGTTGTGGCGCTTGCAGCCACGCTGGCGGCGGCCGGCATGCTGGCGCTGCTGCTATTTGAGGTCATGCTGGCTCTGGCCAGCGATCCGGTCAGTCTCTCCGGGCTGCCGCCGATCCCCGTGCTCGTTGGGTTCTTCTGTGCATCGAGCCTGATTGTGCTGCTGGCGTTGACCCAGCGTGGCACAGCGGCGCGCTGGGTGGCATTCGGCATTGGCGTGCTGCTGGTGCTCTTTCATGCCATGCACGTCGTCGAGCATCTCGCCTTTGGCGACGTGCCCTTTGCGCTGCTCATTCTCGTCATGATGTTTGCGCCGAGCGCCGTTGTTGTCTGGCAACTCTGGCTGGCTCGGCGGGAACGGATCAAGGAGCCGTCCGGGGGTTTGGCCGATGGCACGAGCTGATAGTCCCCGCCGCCGCTGGCACATCACGTCGCGCGTATTCGCTGCGGTGCTGCTCGGCTATCTGCTGGCCAATAGCATCGGACTGATCATCTCAATGGTGCTCACCCCTGATCCCATTACCGGCATCGTCGCCGGGACCATGTCTACCTTTGCCACCTGGTGTGCCGTGGCCATGTGGGCCTTTGCCGTCGAGCGCACCCGCACGGTCTGGTTGGTGCTTCTCGGCGCCGTCGCGGTCACGGGGACCATTGCTGTAACTGCTTACTTCCTGAATGGAGGTGTGTCTTGAACGGTGCCTTTCGTCAGTCCATGACCTGGCTACATACCTGGTCGGGTCTCGTTTTCTGCTGGATCCTTTACCTGCTGTTCGTTACCGGCACGCTCGGCTACTTCGACACCGAGATTGATCGCTGGATGACACCGGAGGTTCAGCCATCGCCTCCCGCTACGCTAGCGGCGAGCCTTCAGACTGGCGCCGCTTATCTCCAGAGAGAGGCCCCGGACGCCGACCGGTGGTTCATCTCGCCCGCGGGAGGGCGCGACAACCCGCATCTCGGTACTTTCTGGCAGAAGCAGCCCGAGGAGGAGGGGGCCGAACGACAGTTCGGTAGCGGCAATGTCCAGGTGCCCAGTGCTGAGCCGGTACCCGAGGGACGGGCGACGGGCGGCGGCCAACTGCTTTACCGGATGCACTATCGGCTCCACTACTTACCCGGGAACATGGGTTTCTATCTGGTGGCCGTGGTAACGATGTTCATGTTCATCGGGCTCATAACCGGGATCGTCGCGCATAAGAAAATTTTCAAGGACTTCTTTACCTTCCGCTGGTCCAAGGGTCAGCGTTCCTGGCTGGATATGCACAACCTCATGGCGGTATCGACCTTGCCCTTCCAGCTCATGATCACCTACAGCGGCCTGCTCTTTACGGTGGTGCTCTGGATGCCCTTTGTCGCCCTCGGCACCTATGGCTTTGACACGGAAAAACTGTTGGGCCTGCAGGAAGAAGTCCTGGGCACGGCGGCACCGGAACGCTCAGGTAGTGAAGCACCGCTGGTACCTTTGGCGCCTCTGGCTGCCGAGGCGGAAGCTGTCTGGGGCGACGGCTCCGTGCGGTCTGTTGAAGTACTGTTGCCGGGGGACGCTAATGCGCGCGTGAACGTGCAGCGCAGGTCGGACTTCGGTTTCTTAGGCGGCGGCGTGATGATCTTTGACGGGGTCAGCGGGGAACTGATCGACGAGCGAGACGGCCTGCCAAACGCAACCCTCGGTGTGGCGGGCACCTTGATCGCGCTCCACGAGGGGTTGTTTGCAGGGCCAGTGCTGCGCTGGCTCTACTTCCTGGCGGGTCTGCTCGGCACCGGCATGATCGCAACCGGCGCCATCTACTGGGCGGTGAAACGAAAACCGAAAACCATCGGTGCGGAGGTTGGCTTCGGCTACCGCTTCGTTGAAGGGATGAACGTCGGCACCATTGTTGGCCTGCTAATTGGCGTTACCGTGTTTTTCTGGGCGAATCGGCTGCTGCCCGTCAGTTTCGAAGCGCGCGCCGATTGGGAAGTGCACTGCATGTTCATTGCCTGGGTGCTGTGCATTGCGCACGGTCTGCTGCGTCCCGGACTCGCCGCCTGGCGGGAGCAGTGCTGGGTGCTCGCGGCACTGTGTCTCGGCCTTCCTGTGTTGAATGCCCTCACCACCGACCAGCATTTACTGGCCACTATGCCCGCCGGTGACTGGGTCATGGCGGGTTTTGACCTCACCGCCTTTGGCTTCGGGATAGCGGCAATGTTGTCGGCGCTCGCCATCGGGCGTCGCTTAAAGGCGGATCGGGAACGCCCGACGGTGGACGTGGACCAGGCCTCTGCCCTGCTGCCGGAAGGCGTATCCGCCGGTTGAAACCATGGCCATGACGATCACGATTCTGATAACCCTTGTGGGCACGGCGCTGCTCTGCTTCGCCATGCCGCGCCACTTCGCGTTGCTGCTTAAGCGCTCTCTCACGCGTGCGCAGAGTCATGTGTTGCGGGCCGCCGGCTTTGTGGTTCTGCTCATCGCGGCGATCTATGCGAGCACGACTATGGGTGTCGGCTACGGTCTGACGGCCTTCACCGGCGTGTTTACGGTCACAATGATCAGTTGTGCCTTTCTGGTCACCTACCTGCGGGGCGGGTCCGGCGCCTGACGGCGTGGAATCCACCCCGCGTCGCTCAGATATTCCCAGAAACGGTAAGACCGATTACCTGTGCTTCCCCGGCCGTGCTGAAGCCGTCGAGGCGCACTCGGGTTAAATATTGCTGATCAAACAGATTTCGTGCGTAGGCGTGTATTGACCAGCGCTGGGCCACATAGCCAATTCGGGCGTCGACGATGAAGAAAGCATCCGATTTCTGCGACTCCAGATTCAGAGGCGTGAAAAAGCTGGTGCCCGTGTACGAACCGCGAAGGTCGAAATCGAAGCCGTTGGCCCAGCGATGCAACATGCCAACCGCGCCGGTCCAGCGTGGTGCCTGGGGAAACTCGTTGCCTGACAAATCAACGGGTTGTCCGTTGAAGTCCCTGCCTATGTAGTCCCTGAAACGGGTTTTTGCATAGGAAATAGTGAGGTAGATTTCAGTATTTGCCTGAGGCAGATAAACCGTTTCCACCTCAGTGCCCCAGAGATCGGACTTCCCAGCGTTTTCCGTGCGTGCGTCGAAAAATGTCCCTGATGGTCCAGGCACCGTTACCTGTTGGTCTGTCCAGTCGGTGTAGTAGGCGTTAGCGTT